>JALWEZ010000265.1 GCA_027039165.1 Candidatus Moraniibacteriota bacterium | reverse complement strand
GAGGTTTTGCAAGTGCAGAAAAGGTTGAAACAGTCTTAAATATGATTCGTGAAGAACTGGAAATTACTCATTTAAAACATTTAGATTCAGAAAAGGTTAATGAAATAGCTCAAGAAATAGCAGAAAGGGTTGAAAATCAAGAAATATCAGGAAAAACAGGAGCTGATTATTTTAGTGCATTAAATATGATTTCAGATTATACTAATCATTTTTTTAATCAAGATATAGAAAGACTTCACTATTCCGACTATTTTAGTAAAACAGTTGACTACAGCGATAAATCAGTTTCTCAAGAAATACATGAAAATTTTCAATCCTATCTTCAGGAAAAATTTGAACAAACTGGAGATGAGAGATTCCAAGCATTGCAGTATGCTACAGAGCTCCAGCGTGAGTTTGGACTTCGGTTCCGGGAGTCAGTAGGTCTCAATCAAGAAACAATATCCAGAGCGTTGGAAACAAACAAGCTGGAACTCGGGCGTGAAGATTGGACCAAGAATGCGAGAGAAAGGGAGATTGAAGTCAGGACAGAATCCCAGCGGGAACTTCTTCAGGAAGTCAAAAATTTTCTGGAAAACCAAAATACAACAAACCTTGCAGGAGCTCAAGATTGGAAAAGCTACTCGGAAATAGCAAGTTTCAGGTCATTTGCGGATTACAATCGCCAAGAATTCAATCAAACATATCAAGAAAACTATAATTTTCACGGAGAAAGGCACGCTTGGGCTCAGGAGAGATACAGTCAACTCTGGGAAGAAAAAACAGGAGTTTCAATCCAAGCTCCAATACAATACTATACCCAAGAATTAGAAAAAGCAGGCTGGGATGGTTCCGGGAAATTTTATGAGGCAGTGAAAGAGCACGATATAAAACCATTCTGGGATTATGTGGCAGATCGTCTTATTGAAGGATTACAGGACCAAGCGAATCAAGCGATCGATAAAATGTTTGAGATAGACAAAGAAATCAGGCAGGAAATTTCAAATGAACTTGGACACAGCAGGCTTGATGTAACAAATGTCTATCTTGGCCATCCATAATTTTTATAGTAAATTTACTATAATTTTTAAATATTTTTTATAGTATATTATATCAAATAAAAAAACATTTTTTATAAGAAAATACTTGACAATGTATTATGCATTATATTATTAAATACATATATAATACATAATAAAGGAGGTAAAAATATTGAAGATATTTTTTTCAGATGAACAAATAATAAAATACCTAAAAGAAAAAGGTTACATAGTAGAAAAAAAAGAAAAGAAAATACAGAATATAACAAAAGCAAGAGAGGAAAGGCAAAAGGCTATAAAGGAAAAGATACAAAAAGCAATAAAAGAAATGCAAGAACAAGGAATACCTGTAAATGCAAATAGACTATCCCAATATGCAGGGATAAATTACAGGACGGCACAAAAATATCTATCTTCTGGTTAGATTTGTCTATTAAAAAGCTAATTTTGTCAAAAAATTAGTTTTTCTTATCCCCCGCTTAGTTTGTATGTGGCGGAGTGAAGTATTGCTGTCAAGGGCAGGCTGAAAGCCTGTCCCGTAAGGGATTGGAGCGATAGCGGAAACCCTTGACAGCAATACGAACGGAGCTATTACTCACAAAAGCGGGGGATAAGAAACAGATAATTTTAGCTGTTTAATAGACAATATTGTTATTTTTTTAGCCAATTTCTTCCTTCCTGTTAAATAAAATTTAAGAAAATATTTCTATTATTAAATTAATACAAAATTTATTTTATTAATAAAATCAAATAGTTAAAAAATATATAAAAAGAAACACACAGGGGTGGTTGGGTGGGTGTGTTTAAATAGTTTAAATAAGTTTAAAGAGTTTAGGGGTTATAAAGGATAATAATATCAATAGGTTATTGTGTTAAATGTGGACTTTTTTGGGGTATTAGTGAGACTTTTTTGGGGTATTAGTG
>JALWEZ010000264.1 GCA_027039165.1 Candidatus Moraniibacteriota bacterium | reverse complement strand
AGCATATCTTACATTATGTCAAAAAGCACTTGGAAAATCCAAAAAATCATCAGCTGCTTGTTCTAATTTTTCTTGAGAATAAACATATACTGGAAGAGTATAATTTTTTGCAATATTATTTTTTTGCTTAGATGTAAAAAATTCTTTTTTGTTTCTATAAGTATTTTCTTTTACAGCATCCTTAGATAGTTTTTTATGTATTTGTGCCTTAACTTTTACATCATGAGAATTTTTAGACACTCCAAAACCAGACACACTTTTTTTCTTAGAATTAGCATGTGCATTTACTTTTTTAACATCAAAAAAATTAACTGTTCTATTCATTCTGTTATTTTTAGTAGAAACAGGTATTTTATTTTTTTGTTTTAATTCTTTTTTTTGTATTTTTGGTCTAACTATATCCATTTACTTATTATAACACATTTTTATATATTTCATGTGTTTGAATTCCAGTTTTTTTCCATGAGTATTTCTTTGATTTTTGAATTCCTTTTTTCACTAATTGTTTTCGTAATTTTATATTACTTATAATTTTATTTAAATCTTTAGCAAACTCTTCTTTATCTTTTACATTTGTATATTTTACAGCATCACCCAAAATTTCTGGCATACATGCTTCTCTTGAAGATAAAACAGGAGTCCCATAAGAACAAGCTTCTAGTGGAGGTAATCCAAATCCTTCATATAGAGATGGAAAAACAAATATATGAGCATTTTTGTAAAGAATTTGTAAAAAACTATTGCTAACTGTGTTTATTATTTTTATACCTTTTATATTCCTCTTGTTTATATACTTTCTTAATCTTTTATAAAAATAATCATCCCTTCCTACTAGCACAAGCTCCATAAATTGAGATTGAGAATATTTTTTTTGCCAAACTTGAAACGCTTCCACTAGTAAATTTAAATTTTTATGAGGATACGCATTTCCTACATACAAAATATAAGGTGATTTTATATTATTTTCCCTGAGGATTTCTCTTTGTCTTCTTTCTGGAGTTTCAAGAATTCGTCTTTCATGTCCTGCCTCATACGTAACGCTTATTTTTTTATCTGGTAAATCCCAATAATGCCTAAGTATATCTTTTTTGGTAAATTCAGACACTGATATAATCTTATTAGACTTTTTAATTGCATGAGTAATTACTTTTTTGTATACAAAAAATTTAAATTTATACATAAGTTTGCTACGTGTACTTGCTTCATGCGTTGGAAATCTGAGTAAAATTAAATCATGAATTGTAACTACAAATTTTCCACTAAAAAATAATGGTACATTAAAATGCGGAAAATGAACAAAATCACACCTTTCCTTTTTGAGTTTTTGTGGCATAAATATCTGTTCTTTAAAAGAGTACCATTTATAATCTGTAAGAACTTTTTTAAAATTTGAATTTTTGGGTTTATATAGATTATAATTACTTTTCGTTAAAAAAATCACATATTCATTTTCTTTATCAATATTTTCTAATTGCTGTATTAATTTTTTGGTATATATACCCAAACCTTTACTTTCTGGACCATAAAACCTTGCATCAATCCCTATCTTCATATTAGAATTTTACTTTCTTAAACATTTCTTATATAATCTAGCGCATCCAAAGAATACTTCTTAGACTCAGTTAAAACATAGTCTGCTATTATAAATCTGTTATCACCTATCAAATACTTATTTGGAAGAGCAAGACACTTAGTTCTCGCAGCTTTTGCAGATAACACTCCCTGCAAAGAATCTTCCAAAACTAAACACTCCCACGGAGAAACTTCGAGTTTTTTGAGAGCACTCATGTAAACTGCTGGATGAGGTTTACCAAATTCTTCATCTTGCACCGACCTTACAACAGAAAAATATTTTTTAAAATTTAATTTAGTAAGTACTGCATTTATAACACTATATGAAGACGATGATGCAAGTCCTACATTAGAAAAATTTTCATAGGCGTATTTCAAAACTTCTTCAATACCTTCAATCATTTTACCTCTTTCATTTATAAGTTCTATAGCACGACTTTCAATCTTTCCAGCAATTTCATTCACAGAAATCCCAGAGAAATCATGAAATTCAGACCAATATGTAACAATTTCTCTTATTGCCAAACCAAGAGTTTTGCTTTGCTGTTCTTTGGTGATAAAAAAACCTAGTTCAGCAAATACTTCTCTTTCAGCTTGTCTCCAAAGCGGTACAGAATCAATCAAAACTCCGTCCATATCAAAAATTATTACTTTTATCATAAATTTAAATTATTTCTCTTCCTCTTTTGATTTTTTGTGTTTTTCTATTATATCTTTTACAAGAATTTTAAACGCCAAAAAAGGCACCCAAATCCAAGCGGTTTTTTGAAGCCAATTTTCTACATGCTCATTTATTTCTTTTCCCATATATACTCACATTTATCTTATTAAAGCATAAAGTGCCACTCCTGTTGCTACTGAAACATTTAATGATTGTTTCTTGCCTAACATCGGTATCTCTATTATATCATCACATTGAGAAAGTACCGAACTATCAATTCCTTTTGGTTCATTACCTAAAATAAGTGCAATATCTCCAGAAAAATCATATGATAGATAATTAATACTTCTTTTATCTTGTTCTAATCCCACAATTTTTACATTTTTATCTTTTAATTCTCTTAATAATTCATCTATATTTTCATGAAAAGACCAGTCAACAAACTTTTCTGCACCCAGTGCTGTCTTTATAATCCCTCTTTCTGGTTTTGTAGTATACGGAAGTGTGCCGTCATACGGTCTTGGAGTATATCCTGTAAAATATATATGACTTACCCCTGTTGCATCAGCTGTGCGAAAAATAGAACCCACATTATGAGCACTTCTTATATTATCCAAAATTAGTGAAATTTTCCTTTTTGTCATAATTTGTCAATTAACTTGCACACCATCCCATTTTTTCATAAGTTCGTGCGTTGCATGCACATCTCTCATACAGTAGCGTGCAATTTTTTTATATTCTCCTCTGTTGTAAAAATCCTCTACTTGAGACCCATCAATTCCTTCCTCTTTTGGAGAAGTTATATTAAGTGCTTCACAAATAAGATGTAAACTAAATCTACGAGTTCCACCAAAATATGATAATTGATCTGCTAAATCTAAATGCGGATTATAACCTTTTCTATTATTTCCATATCTATTTGGCATTAAGTCAAATGAGGGCCTGAGTCCATGCACCATTGAGCGAAATATAATATATGGACAATCAAACCTACGTCCACTAAATGTTACTATTTGATCTACATATTTCACAAACTCAAAAAACCATTCAAGAATTTGCTTTTCATCTCCAGATTTATATAAAACTCCGTCAAGCAAGAAATCTTCTTTTACTTTTCCCTTTGAATCAAAAAACACCTGAGCTTCTCCAGTTTTTGTGTCAAGTACCGCAATAGTTATAATTTTACCAGTTACAGGCCAAAGAGCGAGACTTTCTTTTTCTTTTTGAATACAAAACTCATCCTTTCCACAATTTCTCAAAAGGCTTTTTTGAGATTTTTCTGGCAGTGAATCCCAAGAAACGCCAACACATTCAATATCAAATACTACTCTATTCATCACAATATATTTACTATTCACTTTATCTCATTGTACAACACCCACACTTTCTAGACAAGTAAAACACTGTTTTCAAGCCAAAATTAAATTGCGATCGTAAAGTATTTTTTACTCTGTTTATTGCACGCTGAACTGTTTCTTTCAGTGAGTTAAATTGCTCTGAAACTTGAAAATTTATCTCAACTCCCAAAACCTGCACTTGCGACAAAAACTCATAAGAAGAGATCGTTTCTGAAACAGTAAAAATTTTTACATTATTTTTGAACCTACGTTAATTTTCATAAACAAAAATTATTTGTTCTATTTAAATCTAAATGTTGATATTATTGTATTTATAATTTTTTTATTTACTAAATCACTATCTCTACTCAAAACAAATGCATTACCATTTTTATTTTCTACAAAAGTTATTTCTCTTTTAGTTTTTTTTGTATTTTTTTTACCAATTTCAATTCTTTTTGCACTCAAAAAATTCAAATTTATATTTGAAATAGATAAAATCTCTAGATCACTGATGCTGGTATCAAAATTATCAAAAACCCAATACTCTCCTAAATACTTATCTATATCCATATCTTCATATTTTTTTATAATCAAAGAACCTTTAGCACCATGTTTGATATAATACTCTTTACTTGGATAAAATATTACCTTATTTTTTGAGCTACTTTCAAAAAAATCCCAGTCTTTAGGATACATAAGAACAAATTTAGATTTATTATTTGAATAAATATTCCAATTAGCTACCTCAACTAATTCATCCGAAATATTTTTTACATCAAAATCTCTAATACTTATATCACTTTCCAATCCTATATTTGAAATATTTCTGTGTTTATTTACTACGCTCTGAGCACTCCTCAATTCTTCGTTAACTTTTGTTGACTGAACTGAGACAAACCATAAGAAACATACTGATATTATCAGTATAGCAATAAAAGCAAATTGTGTTTCTATTTTTCTATTCATTTCACTAACCAGTAATTACAGTCTATTAAATAAATTCTCTTTTTCTCTTAAATTTAATTGAACTAATATTTTCTCAGATGTTTCTGGTAAGAATACTTTAAGTAAAACAGCAATTATGTGCAAATTTGTCAAAAACTCTTGCATTAATTCTTCATATCTTTCTTCTGATGACGCAGTTTTTTCTTTCTTCAGTATCCAAGGCTTTTTTTGTTCCATTAACTTATTCATTTTATCAACTATATTCCAAACTTTTTCCAAAGCTTTTTTTGTTTCAAAAAATTCCAATTCTTCTCCCAAAAATTCAGATATATTTACATTTGGAGCTTTGTATTCAATTTCTCCTGCAAGTGTGATAATTCTACTTACTAAATTTCCAAGTCCATTTGCTAGATCTGCATTATATTTTTCATCCATTTTTGACCACGATATATCACTATCTTCTCCGAAATTACTTTTTGTAAGCAGTAGATACCTAGTACCATCAACTCCATATTTATCTACCATTTCACTAGGTGAAATCACATTACCTAAACTTTTACTCATTTTCTGACCATTAACACTTATAAATCCGTTTATAAAAATTTGCTTAGACATAGGCAAATCTGCAGCAAGTAACATTGCTTGCCACATAGCGCTTTGTTGTCTTAGATTATCCTTTCCAGCAATTTGAATTGCATTTGGTTTTTCCTTTGAGCCCCAAAATCTTTCAAAATTTTCCTTATCCTCTGGCCAATCTATTGTGGAAATATAATTAGTGAGTGCATCAAACCAAACATACATAACCTGTGACTCATCTCCTGGAACTGGTACTCCCCAAGGCATTTTTTCTTTAAGTCTTGAAATACTAAAATCCTTTAAACCACTCTCAGCTAAAGCCTTTATTTCATTGAATTTTTTGTCTGGATAAACAAAATTTGAATTATTTTTATAATGCTCAAGTAAAGATTTACTAAATTCACTAAATTTAAAAAAATAATTTTCTTCATCTATTAGCTCCATCTCTTTCCCAATATGATAAGGACACTCTCCATGAACTAACTCACTATCTGTTTTTTCCAATTCACACCCCACACAATATTTTATTTGATAATGCTTTTTATATATAAAACCATTTGCATCTACTATTTTCCAAATTTCTTGAGCGGCTTTTATGTGTTTTTTATCTGTTGTCCTTATAAAATTCGTATAACTTAAATTTAGTAATTTCCTCAAATAATCAAACTTTTTTGCATAAGAATCTACATATTCTTGTGGACTTATTCCGTTTTCCAATGCTTTGTTATAAATTTTTGTACCGTGCTCATCTGTTCCTGTATTAAAAACAGCCTCAAAACCACATTCTTTTGCAAATCTAAAACGCACATCAGCCAAAATTATTTCACTTGCAAAACCAACATGAGGCTCAGCATTTACATATGGCAGTGTTGTTGTTATATAG
>JALWEZ010000263.1 GCA_027039165.1 Candidatus Moraniibacteriota bacterium | reverse complement strand
TTAAAATATAAAAATTATGCTATAATACCAGCTATGGGAAAAAGATTGAAAAAAATATTTTTTTATACAATGTTATTGATTATTTTTGTTTTAATAATTGATATTTCTTTTATTTTTTATCATTACAATGATAAAGCAATTGAACACGCTGATTGTGCAGTTGTATTTGGTGCTGCTGTTTGGAGAGATGATATTCCAAGTCATGCTTTATACGACAGAACTATGGAAGCTGCCAAACTTTATAATGATGGTATAGTTTCTTGTATAGTAATGTCAGGCGGACCAAGTACTTATGGAGCACATGAAGTTAGTGTTATGGAAAAAATTTTACTAAAAAATCAAATTCCTCAAAAAGCGCTCATAAAAGATTTAAATGGCTTAAATACCTTAGCAACTTTAAGAGCATTGGACAAATCGAAATCATACATACTAGTATCTAATGATTTTCATTTAGCAAGAATTATTGTTTTAGCTCACAGAGTTGAACTTAAAAATTTCTCTACACAAAAATCATTTTATTGGCATGGACGCTACAAGAAAGAACCCTATTTTCTCCTAAGAGAAGTTATTGGAGTAATTTATTATTTATTTTATTTAGATAAAATTAATTTATAAAAAATATTTATATTAATAGTTAATTATGAAAAATATTATAGTCATTGATATCGGGGGCACAAATATTAGAGTAGGTGCGATGAATCATAAAAAAGAACTACTTGAAGTTACCACAGAAAAACTTCCCAAAATAAAAGATGAACTAAGTCTTATAGAAATTACTTCAAAAAAAATAAGTGAATTGCAAAAAAGAGTTAAAAATTTATCTGCAATTAGCATAAGTGTTGCAGGACCTTTACGAAATAAAAGAAAATCATTTTTTTTCAGTGCTCATAATATACTTGTAAATTTAGCGCAACCGTTAGAAAAAAAATTTTCACTACCTATAAACTTATTAAATGATACCGAAGCGGCTGTGGTAGCTATTAAAGAAAAAGAGTATCCTAAAATAGAAAATATTACATTTATTACCATTTCAACTGGAATTGGCGTTGGCTCAATAATTAATGGACAGTTAATATCTGGATTTTCTGGAAGTGCTGGAGAATTTGGCATGATTGATATAAATGCAGGCTTTCTAGAAGGGACTCCTAGGACGTGGGAAGCGAGTTGCGCTGGAAAACGTGATGACAAAGTTGGTATTATTAGTACTTATAGATTATGGGCAAAGTATCATAATAAAAAAATAAACAATGCCTACATAAACCCAAAGGATATTTTTGATGCTCATAGAAATAATTCTGATGACGTAAAAGGATTTTTAGATGAAATAGGAAAAATAAATGCAAAAGGAATTGAAAATATAATTTTAGCCTATGATCCTGAAGTTATTGTTTTTGGTGGTTCTATTGCACAAAATAATTATGATATTATAATTAAAGGTATAGATAGAAATATAGACACCAATAAAATATCATTCTTTCCACAATTTACTAAATCGAAAGTAGGTGATTTAATATCTCTTTATGGAGCTGGATATAATCAGTTAAATAAATAACTTACAACTTATATGAAAAATGTTATTGTTATGGGAATTGGAGGTACACACATAAGTACTGGAATAATGAATAATGACAAAGAATTAATGCTAAATAGTATCAAAAAACTCCCCATTATAAAAACAAGTCATCAACTTAATCAAATTATCTTCAAAAACATAAGAGAAGTTCAAAAAAAATTCGATGATGAAATTCATGCGATAAGTATAAGTGTAGCTGGTCCTTTGCGTATGCGTGAGAAATCTTTTTTCTTCACCGCTCATAACACACTTATAAATGTAGTTGATCCAGTAAAGAAAAAATTTTCATTACCTGTTTATCTTATTAACGATACAGATGCTGGAACTATTGCAACATTTCAAAAAATTTATCCTAGAAAAACTAATTTAATTTATATATTAATGTCTACCGGTATTGGTGTAGGTGCAATCGTAAATGGACAATTATTACATGGAAATACTGGAAATGCTGGGGAGCTTGGCGGTTCAATAGTTTTTTCCAAAATCTTCAAATCTCCAAAAACATGGGAGGAGTGTTGTGCTATAACTAGAAATGAAACTACTGGAATCATGAATTTTTATAAAGAATGGGCGCTTTATAATAAAAAACCTATTAACACTACATATATAGAACCAGATGATCTTTTTAACGCTCACAAGAATAATGCTTCCGATATAGAGGGTTTTATGGATGAATTTAATAAGATAAACGCACAAGGAGTTACAAATGCAATATTTGCTTATGATCCTGAGATTATTGTTTTTGGTGGCTATCTTGCACAAAATCATTATGACATCATAATTAAAGGCGTTACTGAATACATAAATAAACAACGATTTTCTCCTATGCCAAAACTAGCAAAGTCACTACTTAGTAGCCGTGCTCCACTATATGGAGCTGGATATAATTTTTTTAATAAACTTTAAAGTTAAATTATGATAAAAAATTATACAAAAACACCTCTCCCTAGACGCATTTTTTTTTGGACTTTGGCCGTATCTTGTATTTCCATAATATCTATAGTTGTCTTTTTTTCGACTGGCTATAGATTTAATTTTGCATCAAATATATTTATATATTCAGGCTCTGTGAATGTAAAATCCACTCCTAGTAATATAGAAGCTACGATAGACAATAAAAAACCCGAGACTCGACATTTTAACTTTATAAATAATTCTTATCATATAACTGGTATTCGCTATGGATCACATAATGTAAAATTTAGTGCTCCTGGATACAAAAATTGGGAGAAAAATGTAGAAGTTCATAGTGGACTTGCTACAGAATTTTGGAATGTGATACTTATCAAAAATGATTATGTTCGAAATGCGTATAATACAAAAAATGTAAAAAACATATTTCTTGCACCTAGATATAAACTTTTAGCTTATGTGAAAGATGTGGATGACAATCAATTATTAGTTCCTATTCTAAATACTCAAAATAACACTATTGAGAGTGTCATAGAAGATTCAACTTCTAAATTCAATGAAAAAGCCGAGGAAAATATAGAATGGTCTCCTGACACATTTACGTTATTAATTCCTATTACGAAAAAGCAAAATTCTACTTTTGAAAATAACACAGATGTAGAAACTACCAAAAAACCAAGAATTTCTAAAGAACATAATTATTGTGATTACTTAATTATTAATAGACTTGATAATTTCAAAATAGAAAAGAAATACTTATCTGATTTATTACCAAATAAATTCTTTGTTAATAAAAAACAAAATACTCCTGAGAAAATTTCAGCAACAGAAAAACCTAAAAAAGAAGATAGCATTTCTCAAATAAACGCTCTATTTCCAAAAATAAAATATTTGAGATTTCATCCAAAGAAAGAATCTTTTGTTTACGCAATAATAAATAATGACTTATATTTAATAAATATTTCTGACTCCATCACAGATAAAACAAAAAGAATTACTAGATTAGCTAAGGACATACTTACATATGACATTGCTGATGATGGAATTTATGCAATGACTAGTCAAGGGACTATACTATATGACGAAAATTATAATTTAAATAATCCCAAAACATTAACTGCTTTTAGTGATATTAATTCAAACACAAAACATATTCTTATTGCCTACAATAAAGACAGGTTATTACACTTATCAAAAGATACTGGAACCTTGACTATATTTAATAAATATGGGAAAAATATAACAACAAAAATACTACGTTCAAACATAAAAAGTGCTAGATTTTCTAATGATGGTAAAAAAATAGTATATAATGATAAAAATTCTATATATTTATACATGACTAGCGACTGGATTCAACCTCATAGAGAGAAAGATACTGAATATTTCATATCAAAACTTTCTCAAAATATAAACTCGATAGAATGGTTAGATGATTATGAACATGTGATAGTTGGAGTTGATAATGAATTATTGTTAGTGGATTTAGATCAGAGATTTACACCTCTACAGAGAAATATAATTTCAAATTCTTCTCGCAATAAAACTTTTGTATATAACAATAGTACAAATAAGTTATATTTTTTGAATAAAACAGATAATGGAACACAACTTTTTTCTATATATTTTCCAGAAGAAAACAAAGGGTTGTTCCAATAAAAAAATATTTCCTACCAATAGTCTATCCAAAATTTCATTTTCTTTCCAAAAAAATTCTTATCCACAAGTTGACGTATGCTTAATATATTTATATAATTACAATACACTTATTTTAATAATAAGTGGCTTTGATGAAAGCAATTTAACAACTAATTGTACTTAATTATATATATACTAGTTAAATGTATAAATAAGTACGTCCTAGAAAGGAAGGTGACACACATGACAGAACAAAATGGCGGTTTCTTTGTATGGTTACAAGATAACGCTCGTATAATTCTTTCTATAGCACTTGTACTTTTTCTTTTATTTGCAGTTTATAATTATTCTCAAGATAGAGTAGATAAAGTTTCGAAAACTGACAATAAACCGAAAACTGAGCAAAAGCAAGACAAAAAGAAATCTGAGGATACTTCTAAAGAAACAAAGAAAGTAGATAAGCCTTCAGATAAAGAAAAAGATACGAAGAAAGAGAATGATTCTAAAGATGTAAAAGTAGCGAAAAATGATGATTCTAAAAAGAAGACTGAAGACGCTAACAAAATTTCTTTAAGTGAATCCAAAGATACTATAGGAGCAAAAACTGAAAAACCTAAGGAAGAAAAGTCTGAAGATTCTAAAAAAGCAGAGAAAAAACAAGAAATTACTGGTAAAGGACCTAATGTAATGTACAATGATGATAATATCGCAGTATCAGCAATGAGAGGAGATGGTTTAACTCATTTAGCTCGACGTGCTACAGCTGAATATTTAAGTCATAATAACATTACTGACCTAGACGATGGACAAAAGATTTATGTAGAAGATTATGTCAGAAGATCTATCGCAAGAAAGAGAGTTAAGCCAGGCATGACTTTTGTATTTAAACTTTCTGCTTTCCAAACTGGAATCGAAAAAGCTAAAGCATTAAGTGATAATCAAAAGAAACATTTATCATTTTATGCAAAAAAAGCAGGGCTTTAAAATTCATCATTAATAAAAACAAAAATACACCTTTCTGTACCTTATATATAAAAAATATCTAGCAACGTACTAGGTATTTTTTATTTTTTTATCTCTTTTAAAATGTTAAATACTTCCTTTTTGTATCTAAAGTCAAAAACAGCACTTTCTACTAACTTTAATTCTTTTTTTGTTGCACTATTTAACATTTTAAAGCCTTCTAAATAAGCTTTATCTTTTAGAAAGGCTCCATGTATACTTGTATCACAAAGACCTCTCTTAAGCCTCGCTGTCATGCTATAAGCGTTATCAATATCTAAATATTGCAAAAGAAAACAAAAAGTTTCATAAAATGACTTTTTTGACGCTATGAATGTTGTTATATAATAAATATACAATCTATTTTCTATTTCCCTGTTTGCTTTTTTTTCATTATACAAAGCCCAACCCTCTTGTAAAAGATCATAATATCCAAAACCTGTTTCAAAAATTTTTAAACCAAATTTTTGTGCGTTATTACTTTGTCTTATATGTCCCAAAACTTCATGAGCTATTAATGTATTAAAAAAATTTTCACTATATCCCTTCAAGCTTTCCTTATAAAATAAAATATGTTTATTAGTATCAACCGAAGCTAAAGCACCTTCTTTTCTGAACTTTATTTGCCAATTTATGTTATTTTCTTCAAAAGTCTGCTTTGTTCTATTTATCACTTCAGTTTTTGTAAGTTTTGTGTCATTATCCAATATCGGAAATAACGAATTTGTTTTTTTAATATTTTCTGTACATTCATTGAATAATTTTTTATCTAAGTTTCCAAAGACATTCTTTAGTATTTCAAAAATTTTTTTATCATTACCTATGTTGTAAAACAACTCTATTCTATTTACTAAATCTTTTTTGTAAAAAGTAAATATTTTTTTAAAATTTTTATTTTTTATTTCATTAACATCAACTTTATTT
>JALWEZ010000262.1 GCA_027039165.1 Candidatus Moraniibacteriota bacterium | reverse complement strand
TTTTAATAGGTAGTAATCCACAATAATTTTGACAATAATAAAGACCTTTTACATCATCTCTGAAATCAGCACATTCATTATCACAATCTTTTTTCTCAATATGAAATGCGCGTGTTTGATAACCTTCGTGTTCTGTATTTTTATCAGAATGCTCATTATTAGCTTTATTATTTTCATCTCTTTGTATATTTTGTTTATTGTTTATTTCTATTTTTTCTGTAGTTTTATTATTTTGAAAAAATACATAGAGAGCATAACTTGAAAGTAATATAAGAATTACAATAAGGGATAATAAAGTTTTTTTCCACATAAATTTAAGTTTAATTTTTTAATATTCTTTCTTGAGTGTTATATTTGTAAAATAATAATTAAGTATTTCTTCCCAATTTTTATGATATTCGTTAGCTAGCTTAAGTGAGCCATGTGCACTGAGTCCCACCATGTGATTTCCTTCATTTTCTAATTGTTTTGTTGATTTTGTAGGATGTTTTCCGTATGGATCTGGCACGCTTTGGCAGTGGGGAAATATATTATTTGGATCACCCCAACGCTCTTTCCAGCTTCTAGTTCTGCCATCAGTCCAAGAACTATATGGAATTATAGCAACAGTATTATTCTCATCATATATTATTATACCATTAGTTTTTTCCGCCGCTTTTTTTATATTAGGATGAGTTTTTTCCCAGTCATAACCATAATAAAGTTGATTTCCAGGGGTTGCATTTACTTTAAATCCAGCGTAAGCATATTTTGTAGAATAAATTATTTTCCATTTACCATAAGTTCTAAATGCTGTAGTCATTACTTTATTATGCTCTATATCTCCAGTTCCAGTTATTTCTCCCATACCCCAAACGTATTGCTCAAGAGGAATATCATTTATAAGCCATATAGTCTCAGTTGCATCTGTGAATCTAAGTCTTATCCCATGTCTAAAACTATTAAAATTAGAATTCGGTCTATTAGTATCAAATACTATAGTTTTCTTGTCTTCTATATTTTTCGCTTCAAATACTATTTCTTTGTCGATTTCGATTTTATTATCATTGGATAATTCTATTTCAAATTTTTTATCATAATTATATCTAACACTTACATTTTGATCCGCGTCAATAGAAGTTATCACATTTCTATCCTTGTCTAATACATTAAATGTAGCATTTGCACTTAGCAAAAAAGCATTTTCGTTTAAATCATCTTCTGAGTATTCGTGAAGTCCAATTGATATTATAGAGCCAAGTGGTTGAGTGATTATTTCTTTGCCACTGTTTAATGCTAAATCAGCCCAAAATGCTGGAGCGCCATCACTAAATTCAAAGTCATGCCATTTATTTAGAATTTTATCTTTATCAGCATCTCCTATTGTGTATAAATGCGCTCCAGTCCTACGATTGTATAATCTATAAATTGGAGTAAGTCCTGGTTTTTCTGTAAGACTTGCCCAAAATGCTGGTGCTCCATCTGTAAACTCAAAATCATGCCATTTAGCTAGAACCTTGTTTTTATCTTCATCTCCTCTAGTATATAAATGTACTCCAGTCCTACGATTGTATAATCTATAAATCGGAGTAAGTCCATCTTTTTGAGTGAGATTTGCACAAAATGCTGGAGTGCCGTCACTAAATTCAAAATCACTCCATTTAGCTAAGATTTTTGCAGTATCTTTATATCCTCTTGTGTAGATGTTTACTCCAGTTCGTTTGTTATAAAGTCTGTAAATTGGAGTGATTTCTGTAGGAATTTCATTATTTGTAAAAAATTTTTCTTGAGTATTGTCATAACTACAACTTGCTAATGTTTGCTGAGTATTTAAAAGAAAGAAAGTTAACAATGATATGAAAAATAATACAGTTTTTAAATTTGGAAAAAATTTTGTCATATTTATTATTATTTTTTAATACTACTTAATTATATCAACTAATTGTGTAAATACAAATAAAAGTCAAGTGAAATTTTTGTTTAAAAATTCATTTTTAGCACTCTA
>JALWEZ010000261.1 GCA_027039165.1 Candidatus Moraniibacteriota bacterium | reverse complement strand
CAATAAATAATTGTAAATATAATTTAACTATAACATGTATTAAGGAAACAAAGAATAATGCGTGCAATCCGTATTGAAAAAAAACTATGCTGTGATATACTATTATTATAGTTTGATTATTTAATTAATTATTATAATATATATGAAAAATAAAAAAGGTTCTGTTAGTATAGCATTAATCGCTACTATAGTTGTAATACTAGGAGCAACTGCTGCTGGTGTGGGTTATTTTGCGCTAAAAAAGACAGTAAATAAAAGTGGTGTCAATATCAATAAAGATGGTTCGATAGAAGTCGGGAAGGATGGTGCTCAGATTAAAGTTGGTAAAGATGGTGCTCAAATCAAGGTTGGAGAAGATGGTGCTCAAATTAAAGTTGGGGAAGATGGTGCTCAGATTAAAGTTGGAGAAGATGGTGCTCAGATTAAAGTTGGAGAAGATGGTGCTCAAATTAAAGTTGGAGAAGATGGTGCTAGCGTTAGCATAAACGAAAAAAATAATAATGATAAAAAAAATGAATCAGTAAGCACAGTGCTTATTTTTGATGCTTCTGGAAGTATGTCACAACACATTTCTGGTGGTTCTCGAATAGATGTAGCCAAAAAATCTGTTGCAAAATATGTTAAAAACCTAAAAGACAGTGTTAATATAAGTGTTGTTGCTTATGGACATAAAGGTAATAGCACACAAGCTGGCAAAAAAGAATCTTGCGAGGGCATTGAGGAAATTTATTATATGGGACCTGCAAATGCATCTGTTATAGATTCAAAAGTAAATGCGTTAAAACCAAATGGTTGGACTCCTATAACAGCATCTTTACAAAAAGCTGAAGAAATTTTAAGTAAGTCAAATTCAAAATCAAAATCTATATTACTTCTAAGTGATGGAAAAGAAACTTGTGGTGGAGATCCTATTACTTATGCAAAAAAGTTAAAAACAGAAGGGATTACTATAGACGTTATAGGACTAGGAGTTGATGATAAGACAAAAGATCAATTAAATAGTATTTCAATAAGCGGTGGCGGAAAATACATATCTGCAAATAGTGACAAAGATTTATTTATGGCTGTTGATGACATGGGAGCAAAAATTAATGCTGGAAATTTGTCAATTGATTTAAATGGAAATAATGCAACTATCAAAACTGGGGATACTAAAATAAATGTAAATGACACTAAAGCTAAAATCGAAACTCCAAATACAGATATTGATAGTGATTTCTCCTCTTTCTAATAAACAGTTTAAAAATCAAAAAGCAGTAAAAAAATTACTGCTTTTTTAATTTTATATCATTTCTCTCTTTGTTAATGATTCTTTTTAGTGTTTTTCACTTATGATTTATTTTAATTTAAAATATCCTTCAAAATCATGTATCGCTATTCCTCCAAAACTTTGATTTTTTTTATATTTATTATAAATTTCATCTAATTGCTCAAATAACTTTTTTTGCGAATTACCATAAAAGGTTATATATATCGGAAAAACTTGTTTTGTTTCTTGAGCAATTATTAATTTTGGATGTTTTTTGTTAACTTCGAACTCTGCTTGCACGATAGCATTAACACCATTATTACCCAAAAAAGAATTCCTATATGCCATTAATATAATGTTTGAATTATTAATTCTACTTACAAATCTAGTTATATGTTTAAAAGTAGATGTGCTTTGTCCCTTATATGAAATATTTGGCGTCCACTGTTGTTCACTATCATAAAAATGCGGTAAAACAACACTAAATCCAATATCTGGATATTTCATTAAACGACTAGTTACAATATCTATAAATTCAATAAAATTGGTTAAAATTTTTTTCTTATTATTTTCATACCCTTCTAATAAATATGGTTCTATGTCATATTGCAACTTATTTATTTTTGCATCTGGATGCATGTTATTATATTGAATAATCATTTCAATAAATTTATACGCTTTTTGTCTATGTCTTGGTTCTGACCAATTTTTATCACCCGCAACTATATCAATCTTTATATTAT
>JALWEZ010000260.1 GCA_027039165.1 Candidatus Moraniibacteriota bacterium | reverse complement strand
GTCGGGGATTGAGGGGGATTTTATATTTTTGAATAATTATTTATTTTTTCTTAAAAAAACGGGGAGACTCATAGATTAAAAATATTGACAAAATTAAACTTATTATATTACCTTGAATTGTGTGGTTAAAACGTAAACATAAACTACAATAGTTTAATACGATTTACCACAATATACGGCAAAAATACGGTTAAATTGTGTATAATATCACAAATATACCGGGTGAATTAAACAAATTTTGATTAATATTGTAAATTGTTATATATAATAAGGACAATGATAACGAACGAAGCTATGAAAAAATACGGAAATATTGAAAATATTCTCAAAGAAACAGGGATTAAGAAAAAAGTAACGCCGCATATGTTACGTCACAGTTTTGCAACTCACCTGCTTGAGCAAGGCACAGATTTGAGATATATTCAGGAATTATTAGGTCATAATAGTTCTAAAACAACTGAAATCTATACTCATGTATCAAAAAGAGCAATAGATAAAATTAAAAATCCAATGGATGATTTTTTTGTGTAAAGGGAGTAAAAATGATAAAAGAAAAATATCAACAATTGTTGTTACACACCAAATGTGGTGGAATAACAACAATAGATGATACACAAACGTTAGGCACAAGCAGGAGAAACGAAACAGAATGACAAATTTGATAAGAAATTATGGAGATAAAATAGAAATATGAATAGAATAGAAGATTTTGAAAATAAAGTAATTCAGGGCGACTGTTTGGAAGTAATGAAAGATATACCTGCAAATAGTATTGATATGGTTCTTTGTGATTTACCATACGGAACAACACAAAATAAATGGGATTCTGTAATAGATCTTGATAAATTATGGAAGCATTACAATAGAATTGTAAAAAAGAATGGGGCAATTGTATTAACGTCACAAGGTGTTTTTACTGCTAAATTGATTCTAAGTAACGAAAAGGATTTTAAATATAAAATTGTTTGGATAAAATCAAAATCAACTAACTTTTTAAATGCAAAAAAACAACCTTTAAGAAAGCACGAAGATATATGTGTATTTTACAAAAAACAGCCAGATTATACGCCACAAATGACAAATGGAGAGGCATATGATAAAGGCATTAGAAAAGACCAATATACAGGAAGTTATGGGGATTTTAAACCAAGACATGTAAAAAGTAATGGGAATAGATACCCAACAGATGTAATTGCTTTCGAAGAACAAGAAATAGATGATTTTGTATATATAAAAACAGCTGAATCAGAAGGAAAAGTCTATCACCCAACTCAAAAACCTGTTGAATTGGGCAGATATTTAATTAGAACTTTTTCAAAACCTGGTGATATTATTTTAGATAATGCGTGTGGCAGTGGTAGCTTTTTGCTTTCTGCAATTTTGGAAGACAGAAAATTTATTGGAATTGAGAAGAATGAAGATGTTTTGCTGCATAAAATAAGAAAGACTGATTACATAAAAGTATGTGCTGAAAGAATTGAAGAAACACTTAAACGAAAGGAAATTAAACAAACTACTCTTGATTTTTTTAGTGAACCAATAGCAAAATATCATACTATAAATTATAATATAAAAACTAATAAATTCAGTAATAAAAAAGAAGTTGTTGAAGTATAAAATATGGCAAAGATAAATTACAATGAAAGAAGTTGGGCAATTGATGTAATAAGTGAAATAAATCGCTATATATCAAATAAAAGTTGGCATTTTAAAGGTGCTGGTGGTGAAACAACAATTATAGAAGATAAAAAAAGTCTTTTCCCTGATGTTTTATTATTTAAAGACACTTCAAAGGATTCTATTTTGCAAGGTTGGGAACTAAAAATGCCAGATACACCAATAAATGACGCAGAATTGATTAGTAATGCAATAAAAAAAGCGAAAATATTAAAACTTCAAGCCGAAATCGATGAGTTGGAGATTGAAATCGAATTGCAACAGCTTTTGATGCAAAAAAAGATCAAAGAGTTTTTTAACGAAGATGTACAAGAGATAAAA
>JALWEZ010000259.1 GCA_027039165.1 Candidatus Moraniibacteriota bacterium | reverse complement strand
TTACTATATAACAAGTGCTGGAAATCAAGCTAGAGCAGGTAATGCAAAAGAAATTATATGGAACGCTATAATTGGTCTTGTGATTGCATTTTTTGTGGGTATTTTATTTATTACAATAAACCCTGATATTTTAAAATTTAGTCCAAAATTTAATAGTAAAATTATAGGAGCTAATTTAACTACTAGTGATTTAATTTCTAATTCAATAGGAGAAGTTCAACCAGCTGGTACATCTACAACTCCAACTGGCGAAGCAATAACTCCATCTGGTAATGCAATGGCAGATAAGGCTATGGCAGAATACAATTATTGGGGAAAAGGGTCTAAAAAAGAATGTGATGCATCAATGAGATCAAGGATTACAGATTATTGGGCTAGCGCAGGATTTCCTTATAGAAAATGCGACAAAGTAGCATGGAGTGCGGCTTTTATATCTTATGTAACCGGCTTAAAGGCTGCAGGGCATTGGCAATACATAAACGACGCTTATCATCACAAAAACGGTTGGACATTCAACGATATTCATAAATATACTCCAAAAGTTGGAGATTTAATTTGTGGAACTAGAGGTGATGGCGTTTTTAATCCAAATAAGCAATATCAAGGTCATTGTGATATAGTATATAGCGTGAAGGGAAACATAGTTACAACTGTAGGTGGTAATGTAGGAGATACTGTTAGACTGAAGCATTTTAAATTAGTAGGCGGTCATTTAAAAAATTCTAACTTAATTACTGTACTTTCTCATCCATAACTAATAAAATAAAAATATGAAAAAAATAATCTTTGTAATTTTGTTTTTATCTACGATATTAACAACACCAGACATAACTTCTGCATCCAACGAGAAATATAAATTAATGGAAAGCTTACCTTTTATAGGTAGTGCAGGGGATGATACCATAACATTTGGAAAATATTTAGTCGGAATTTACCACTTAACACTTGCTAGTATTGTCATAGCCGCCTTACTTATGATTGTAATTGGTGGATATTACTATATAACAAGTGCTGGAAATCAAGCTAGAGCAGGTAATGCAAAAGAAATTATATGGAACGCTATAATTGGTCTTGTGATTGCATTTTTTGTGGGTATTTTATTTATTACAATAAATCCTGATATTTTGAAGTTTAGTCCAACGGGTCCAAAGGCCTTAGTAGGAAAAAAACCTAAGGGATATGTTCCTTCAGCTGGAGGACATGATTATGAAGGAGAAAACGGAGGAGGAACTCAAACGAGTTCTGATCCAGCACCAACTAGTTTACCTGATGGATGTAGTAAATACAAAGATACCTTCAATAAAGCTAGTGGAGGAGATAAGGAATTTGGATGTTTACTATATGGAATAGGAACACAAGAATCATCTGGTTGTAAACCAAATATGAAAAGTGGTGCTGGAGCATGTGGAATAATGCAATTTATGCCAAGTACTGGAGCTAAATACGGATTAGGAACATGTTCGGCTCTATTAAATAATCCAGAAAAAAGCATTATGGCAGCTGCAAAGTTTTTTAATCATAATCGAGCAATACTTAAAAAATATAAGTTTTCTGACATGGGCACATCAAACAATTTATCAGGAGCTACTGTAACAGTTGGTCCATATACTTATCACAGAGGAAATGATGATTTAATAGCTTCTTATAATGCAGGAGCTGGTACTAAGAGTGGTAGTGGTAAAAAGGGTCCTTTTGCACCTTCAAAAGATTGTCCTGGTATGCCCGTATGGCAATGTCATATAAATAACAGTGGCTTTAAAGAAACTCGTGATTATGTAAAGAAGGTGCAAGCTTATCAAAAAATGTGTTTAGAACAGAATAAATTATAAATACTTACTGAATAAAACTTACATATAAAAATGTAAGTTTTATTTATTTTTTGTACATAATTACTTTAAAAATCAAAAGCCAAAAAATATAAGAAATAGCTATACCAAACACTGTAGTATCAACAAATCCATGAATACTTATAATTATTATAGATATTAGGAGCATTATATATCTTC
>JALWEZ010000258.1 GCA_027039165.1 Candidatus Moraniibacteriota bacterium | reverse complement strand
TGTATTTGAAAAAAATAAAACCCGAAAAAATTCCGGAATTAAAAAAAGTCAAAGGCAAAGTCACTAACGACTATCAAAATTATTTAGAAGAACAATGGCTCAAAGAGCTGAAACAGAAATATCCGGTAAAATTGAATGAAACTGTCTGGCAGCAATTACGCAGTAAATATAAAAAATAAGTTTTGGCTAACAGTCATTGGGCTGTTGGTTGCAGGTTGTCAATATTTTCAAAAAGATGTTGACAAAACGCCTGTAGCCAAAATTTACGATACTTATCTGTATTTTGAAGACATTTCATCGTCTGTTTACACACAAAAATCGCGGGAAGACAGTATCAATGCCATACATCAATATATTGAGGACTGGGCATATAAAATGCTGTTGCTAAAACAGGCGGAAAAAAATGTAGATACAATCAAAATTAATCGTCTGGTAGAACAGTATAGGCGTGATTTACTGATAAATACATATACAGACCGTTTGTTGCTAAAATATATTGATACGGTTGTTACAGGGGATACTTTGCAATGGTATTATGACAAATACAGACATTATTTTTTAAGTAAGGAGTCGGAGTTGAAACCGAAATTTTTGGTGGTTGATAAAAGTCATCAAAAAATACAGAAATTTAAAAAATGGTTTTTTTCGGACAAACCGGCGTATTTTGATAGTTTGATTAAAAACACAAATAGTTTTTCAAAATACAATTTAACGGCAAATAAATGGTATCTTGTGCCGGATTTCAAAAAAGAATTACCGGTTTTTCAGCGGATGAATGATAAATTTATCTTAAAAAAAAGTAAAAAATTTGTTTTAACCGACAGTTTAAGTTTATATTTGGTGTTTGTTAAGGATGTTGTGTTGCAAAACCAAACCATGCCATTGTCAATGGTAAAAGATGATTTAAAGCAACTTATTTTGAGCAGGCGCAAACAAGCTGCTATGTCTCAAATGGAAAACAATATAAAACAAGAAGCGATCAATAAAAAAATATTTAAAATTTTTAAAACAAAACATTCAAAATGAATCAATTAAAAACAATTATACTCATAATTTTATCGATAAATTTTAGTATTGCCAATGCCCAAGAGAAAAGGATTAAAGTGGACGGTATAGCAGCAGTAGTCGGTGATCAAATTGTCTTAAATTCAGAATTGGGGCAGCTAAAAATTCAAATGAAACAACAAGGTGTTGATACCAAAAATCTTGATGATTGTAAGATTTTGGAACGTTTGATGCAAGATAAAATGTTGTTGATAGAAGCCAAAAAAGATACTTTAATTAAAGTTACCGACAAAGAAATTGAGGGTATGGTCGAGCAACAAATTGAGTATATGAAGACGCAAATGGGTGGTAGCTTGGAAAAAGTTTTGGAATTTTATAACAAAAACACCCTTTCCGAACTGCAAGCAGAATTGAAAAAAATAGACAAAAACAAGAAGTTAAGCGAACAAATGCGTCAGAAAGTGATGAAAGACGTTGACGTCAGTCCTGAAGAAGTTAAAATGTTTTTTGATGCCATTCCCAAAGATAAAATTCCTGAAGTCGGGACACAAGTCGAGTTGATGCAAATAGTGATAAAACCCAAGTCCGATAAGGAAGCCGAGCAAAAAATTATTGATAAACTCAAAGAAATAAAGAAAAAAGTGGAAAACGGTGCCAGCTTTAGAGCGCAAGCTGTTTTATATTCAGAAGATCCGGGTTCGCGTGCAAATGGTGGTAAATACGTTTTGACTCGTAAATCTGGTTTCGTTCAAGAATTTAAAGATGTTGCTTTCAGTTTGGAAAAAGGGCAAGTCTCCGAACCCTTCAAAACCGAATTCGGTTGGCATATATTAACGGTTGAAGAAATCAACGGTCAAGAACGTGTGGTGAGACATATTTTAATGATCCCGGAAATTAGCTTTTTAAACAAAAGAGCAGCTCAAAAAAAGTTGGATACTATAAGAAAACGCATTTTGGATAAGGAATTGACTTTTGAAGAAGCTGCTAAAGAATTCTCAGATGAT
>JALWEZ010000257.1 GCA_027039165.1 Candidatus Moraniibacteriota bacterium | reverse complement strand
TAGCCCTTCTTTTGCGCGTTGGAATGGCACAAAAAGATATAGCAAAAATCATAGGAGTGACGCCAAGCGCTATGAGTCAGGAAATCAAAAGAAATAAAGATGATGATGGAATTTACAGAGCAGGCAACGCTAAGCACAAGAAAAAAGAAAGGAGATTGATCGTTAATCAGAGATTTAGAAAAATAGAAAATAATTTGTGGCTTAAAAAATACATTATCCATAAGCTTCAAAAAAAGCATTGGTCACCGGAGCAAATTAGTGGAAGACTCAAAATTGAGTATCCAAACGACAAGAGTAAGTGGATTGGAAAGGATAGTATTTATAAATTCATTTATTTTCATAGGAAGGATTTAGTAAAATATTTGCATTGCAAAAAGGGTTCTTATAGGAGAAGAAGAGGCACAAAAATTCGCGAAAAACTGCGTGAAGAAGCCAAAATCAAGAGAATTGATACCAGACCTGAAGTTGTAGACAACAAAGAGAGAATTGGAGATTGGGAGGGTGATACTATTGTTGGGAAAGATAGAAAATCAAGACTCATAACCAATGTGGATAGACTGAGCGGATTTGCGATTGTGGAGAAAATCAGTACAACTACGGCAAAGATAATTCACACTAAATTAGAAGAAAGATTTAGGAAAATACCAAAAAACAAGAAGTTTACATACACTTACGACAACGGCAGAGAAATCGGCGTAGATGATCCATGGCTAGAAAGTAAAATTAAGATGGAAATATTTAGAGCCTATCCGTATCATTCTTGGGAGCGGGGTTGTAATGAGAATTTCAATGGACTTGTTCGAGAATTCTTTCCAAAAGGAACTAATTTTGCTAAAATAACAGACAAAGAGGTTAAAAAAGTTGAGAAACTTTTAAACAACAGACCTCGAAAAAGACTAAATTATTGTACTCCGAAAGAGGTGTTTAATGGGAAAGATTTCAAAAAATTTGATTATTTATTTAATTAAGATTTGAAATAGAATTTAAGAGTTGCATACTAAGTGGACAGTGGTCAGAACCGTATTGTTCACTTAGATATTCAATACTTTCTACATTAGCTAATAAACTTTTGTCAATAAAAAAATAATCCAATCGCCAGCCTACATTTCGCTCACGTGCTCTAGTTATCGCACTCCACCAAGAATAAACATCTGTAGTATCTGGATTTAAACTTCTCCACGCATCGCACCAACCGTTTTTTATAACCTTAGAAACCCAAGCTCTCTCATCTGGGTGAAAACCAATTTTTCCATCATTTGCTTTTGGGTGAGCCAAATCAATTTCATTGTGAGCAACATTCATATCACCACCAACTATTACTATATGCTTTTTATCTCTGAGCTCATTCATATAATCCAAAACTTTATCAAAAAAAACCAGTTTTTGCTCCCAAGCTTCTTTACTTTTGCCACCATTTGGAAAGTAAATAGAAAGAACATCGTATATATTATCTTCAAAAGAAAAACTAATATGTGAAACTCTTCCTTCGTCTGCATTTGGAGCGTGGGGTACTTGAGTTTTAAATTTTAAATCGTTGCAAGTATCTAAAAAATTTTTACTCACCCAAATACCAGTTCCTGCATATCCTTTTTTCTGCGCGCTGTGATAATACTGGCTATAATTTGGATTGTTTACTAGATAATCAGAAAACTGTTCTCTGTTACCTTTTATTTCTTGTAACAGCACTATATCAGGATTATTTATTTTTATTAAATTTTCTAATTCTCCTTTTTTCTCCACCGCTCTAATTCCGTTTACATTCCAAGAAATTATTTTCATAATAAAAAAATTAGTATTAAAACTCACCATATAATAATTTTTGAGGTTTGAAAATCAAAGGGAATTATTTTATTTTTCCAAGTGATCATTTAATAAAAGATCAAGGAACTTTTCTCGATCTCATTGATAAAAGTGCCCCTATTTCAAATAATTATATAATAACTTTTGGAAAGAAGCCAGATAAGCCTCATACAGGATATGGTTATATTCAACCAGGAAAGGAGATTGACAAGAGTATATA
>JALWEZ010000256.1 GCA_027039165.1 Candidatus Moraniibacteriota bacterium | reverse complement strand
TATGAAAAATATAAAGTTTATTATAAATTTATATATATTTACAGTTTTTTTATTTGTAAAAAAGAGCAATCAGTACAAAATAGTTTTTTAGATAAATATGTTAGTAAATCTGATGCCATTGAAATATCTAATGCATATATGTTCAGTACCCGAAAAATTTTGAAGCAAATAGATAAAGTAGAAACTTTATACGATGTTAGTAATGTTCCTTTTTTACATATTATTAATTATAAAAATAATGGTTTTTTATTAGTATCCGGAGATAAACATTTTGAACCTATTTTAGGTTATTCAGATGTTAATAATTTTTATTTAGATAGTATGCCTTGCAATTTGCAACTTGTTTTAGATAGTTTTAAAAATAAAGTTGTAGAAGTGAGAATAAACGAAACACCTGTTGATAGTTTAATAAGTCTGAAGTGGCAATATGTACGTAAGCCAATAGGTGGCGGTAACCATGGAGGAGGATCACCTGATGAACCTACGCCAATTGCTGGCCCGACAAATCCTCCACATCCACCTGTTCTTATTTCTACGGTTCTGATAGGTCCTTTACTTCAAACAGAATGGGGCAAGGTTGTGGTTATAATACAGAGATGCCCACATTAGATTGCGGTCCTTGTCAACATGCTTATACTGGCTGTGTGGCAACTGCAATGGCACAAATAATGAAGTATCACGAATACCCTCAAAATTATAATTGGAATGCAATGCCCAACAATTATGGTACAGCAGAAACAGCAATGTTAATGGGGCAAATTGCTGATAGTATTATTATCAGATATAATTGCACAACCGGTACGGGGGACTACTTTCCTGATGCGGAAAGTGTTTTTACCGATGAGTTCAATTATTCTGGAGCAATACATAGAGATTCTCCAAATTCAAGTTATAATATAATTGTTAATAATTTATCAAATAATATGCCTATTTTATTTGGAGGCTCTGGACACGCTTGGGTATGCGATGGTTTAAACGAGTATACATATAATACTTGGGTAGATTTGTGTTATCACATGAACTGGGGATGGGATGGTAATTGTGATGGTTTTTACAATTCTAATTTTTTTCATACGACTAATGGTAATTTTACCTTATATGAAATGGTTTATAATATTCACCCTTAAACATAGTTATTATGAAAAATTTAATGTTATTGATTACAAGTTTATTACTATTTTCTGCTTGTAAAAAGAAAGCTAATAATGTTTCAAAAGTATTTGATGTTAGTGTTGATTTTAGTGTTGTTAATTCAAATAATGAAGATTTGTTAAATCCTGAAAATACGGATGCTTTTAATCAAAGTCAAATAGGTATTTACTATGACATGGATGGTGAACCGGTTTATTATCATAATACAAATAATTATATGGCAGATCATCCAAATGCTCATTTCTTTTACAAAGAAGATACAGATAGCTTATATACTATCAGAATATTTTTAAATTCAGATAAAAGCGTAGCTTATCCTATAACTTATATCAAGTGGAATGAAACAGATATGGATACTATAAAAGCTACGTATATGCGTACTGAAAATATAATGCGGTTAGATAGTATATGGTATAATAACAATCCGATTTGGAATTTTAACGCTGCCGTTAATAGAAAATATTTTATTCTTAATAAATAACAAAAGTTTGTTTGTTTTTTTTTGTTTCTAATTTATTGATTTTCAATAAATTAAAATGTAAATAATATTATTATGCTTACCTTTGCCATTGGTTCCCTTTTGGCAGGGGTTGCTGGTATGATGTTTGCTTCAAAATATGGTAGAATAGAGCCCTTTATGGGTTTCCTCCCTGGCCTTAAGGCCTTTGTTGCATCAGTTATAGGGGGTATAGGAAGTCTCCCTGGAGCTGTAATGGGGGGATATCTTTTGGGTTTTGCAGAGATATTTTTTGTTGGATTTTTACCTCCCCAACTTTCTGGATATAGGGATGGGTTTGTATTTTTACTCTTGATAGTGGTGCTTTTGATAAGACCTTCTGGTATTTTTGGCCAGGCTGAAAAGAGGGAGGTAT
>JALWEZ010000255.1 GCA_027039165.1 Candidatus Moraniibacteriota bacterium | reverse complement strand
AATAAATGCTCATATTAAGAAATATGGTTGGATTGAAATGTTAAACTATATTGGAAATATTTTGAATTTTGATAGACTTCTTACTATGATTGGAAGTGTTAAAGATAAAAAGGCACAAAAAGTTAGAAAGAAGAAAGTTTCAGAAGATTTTCAGTTCATTTTAGATATTGCTGCTTTTATCGGTTATTCAAGACAATCTGGTGCAGAATATTCTTCAATATTTTCTTATAAACTTAATGGCTATCTAAATAATACTGCAAATAAATTAAATATTTCTTTTAGAGAGATGCTTTATTTAACACCTGATGAAATTATTTATTTTTTAAAAGAAGATAAAAATCCTAAACCAACCATAGAAAAACGTCAAAATGGAGATTGGCTTATTTACGGAGATAAAAATGAGCAAGTTAAAGTTTCGGATAATGATACTGTTATCCAAGACTTAAAAGAAAAAATGGTTCCAAAAGCTCAAAAAAATTCAACTGTAATCAATGGTCAAATTGGAAACAAGGGACTAATAAAAGGTCGAGTAAGTATTATTATGGCTACTGATGATTTTCATAAATTTAAAGATGGAGATATTTTGGTAACAACTATGACTACTCCTGATTTTATTATTTTGATGCAAAAATCCAAAGCTATTGTCACAGATATTGGAGGCTTATTAAGTCACGCTTCAATTGTTTCTAGAGAACTGGATAAGCCTTGCATTATAGGAACAAAATTTGCAACACAAATCCTAAAAGACGGAGATTTGATAGAAGTGGATGCAAATAACGGTATCGTAAAAATCTTAAAAAGAAATGAAGAATGAAATTATATAGAAATAGGTGATTTAAAAAAAGAAGACGAAATTATAAAATTTCAAAAATACTTCAAGGAAAGTGAGTTTGATACTCAAAGCGCTAGGAGTTTTTTTAATATTTATAGATAACTTTTGGACGGTTATTAGAATCTATGACTTTTTTTCTGGAGTAATCATACTTCAAACAAATCAGTGCTCAAATACTTTTCCCCTCTATCAGGTACCACAACAACTAAGTTACCTTTCTTGAGTGATTTCGCTATTTGACTAGCTGCAAAGAGAGCTGCACCTGAACTCATGCCAACAAAAAGACCCTCTTTTTTAACAATCTCCCTTGTCATTTCAAAAGCATCTTTTTTAGAAACATGGAAGTGTGTATCTACTAAATCATCCTTATAAATCTTACCCCTAAAATCTTTCTGTTGGTTTTGTAATCCTTGAATTTTATAGCCAGGAGAAGGAAATACTTCAATAATTTTTGTTTTTGGTGATTCCTTTTTGAATCTATCTGCAATTCCAACAATTGTACCAGAAGTACCAACTCCTGCAATCAAATAATCAATATTTGAAACTTCACTCAATATTTCTGGAGCGATGCCATGATAATGAGCTAAGACATTGTCTTGATTATTAAATTGATTAGAAAACCAGTATAGAAAAGGTGAATTTTTAACTAAATCTTTTGCCTTTGCAATTGCTCCTTTAGTACCAAATCTTTTGTCTGTTAGAATTAATTTAGCACCAAATGCTCTAAGCATAATTTTACGTTCTTCACTCATACCCTCAGACATGACAATGTGGACTTCATAACCCTTTTGAGCACCAATCATTGCAAGAGCAATTCCCATATTACCACTTGTTGCTTCCAATATAATTTTCCCATGTTTAAGTTCACCTCTTTTTTCTGCTTGTTCAATCATATACAAAGCAACTCTATCTTTTATTGAACCTCCAGGATTTTGTCCTTCTAGTTTTGCAAATAAATTTACATCCTTATTGTTGATAATTTTTTCCAACTTATACCATTTTTAAATAACTTATACTCAATGACAACATTTCAGTTTGAATTTGTGAAATAATTCAAAGTATTATAATTGGGTACAGGTTATTTAAAAATGGTATTAATTATTGGAGTATTTCCAATTGTTTGTAATAAATTTTTCATAATATTTACATTTTTAAACACCGCTAATAATTTAAGAATTAAAGCTTGTCTAAGTCATAAAC
>JALWEZ010000254.1 GCA_027039165.1 Candidatus Moraniibacteriota bacterium | reverse complement strand
CCCTAGAAGAAGGGGAACTTTGGCAAGAGAGGGTGTCAGGAAGCCTAAAGGAAAAAATCTTTTATGAGATCTTCCCTGACATAGCCAAAGGGTTTATAAAAGACGCTAAAGCTAAAGGTGAGATTATTAACGATGCTTTCTTAGAGGAAATTTACAACAACACATTGGTTTTGTTATACAGGCTATTGTTTATCTTCTATGCTGAGGATAGAGACTTGCTTCCTGTGAGAAGCGACGAATACAAAAGCTATTCGTTTAGCAAAATTAGAGAGGAAATAGCGAAAAAGATTGACAGAAAGGAGACTCTAAGTGAAACAGGCTCATTTTACTGGGACAGAATTAGGAACCTATTCAAAATTATAAACACAGGTGATAAAAGTCTGAAAATCCCTCCTTATAACGGGGGTCTTTTTGTTCCTGAAAAACACCCCTTTTTAGAAAAATTCTCAATTTCGGATAAATTTTTGGTTCCCGCTATTGATAAACTAAGCAGAGACTATACTGAAAACCCACCTAAAAGGATAAATTACAGAGACTTATCAGTTAAACAATTAGGCAGTATCTATGAAGGGTTACTTGAATTCAAATTGAAAATTGCTGAGACTCATCTCGGTGTAAAAAAGAAAAGGGGGAAAGAAATATATTTTGCAGTAGATAGCGAGGAGGAGGCAAAAGTTAAGAAAGGTGACCCGTATCTCACAAACGATAAATCTGAACGAAAGGCGACAGGTTCTTATTACACGCCAGATTACATTGTTCGATACATTGTTGAGCACACCATCGAGCCCTTTATTCAAGAAAAACTCAGAGAATTTAGAGAGTGGCAGGATAAGCTAAGGAGAATAAAAAAGAAAAAAGAACTTCAAAAACTAATGACTCAGTATGGTATTGAATTTGACCCTAAACGATACGCTAAACAAGGCAGGATAATTGGCGAGAAAGGTATAAATGCTTACAGGAACGAATTGTTAAAGATTAAGGATCCTGCTGAATCTCTTTTGAAACTCAAAATTCTTGATCCAGCTATGGGAAGTGGACATTTTCTCGTCAGCGCTGTGGATTATCTTGCGGATAGGATACTCGAGATACTTGCAGAAACATCAGAAAACAACTATTTTGGCAAAGAAGTTTATCGGAGCCCTCTGCTGGAGAAGTTGGAGAACATAAGAAATCGCATTTTAGAAAAAGCTCATAAGGAAAATTACGCAATTGATGAATCCAAACTTGAGGACGGAAAACTGATTAAAAGAATTATTTTAAAACGATGCATTTATGGTGTTGACTTAAATCCCCTTGCGGTTGAACTTGCCAAGGTTTCATTATGGCTTCATAGCTTCACAGCTGGCGCTCCTCTTTCTTTTTTGAATCACCATTTAAAATGTGGCAATTCTCTTATAGGAGTGGATCCAAAGGATTTTGACAAAGTGTTTGAAAGGAGCCCTATTTTCGGTTCGAGATATTCAGGGCTCATGAGTGCCCTACAATTGATTGAAAAACTACAAGAAATCATAGATGTTGACATATCCGAAGTAGAGGAAAGCGGCAGAATCTATGATGATGTCATTAAGCAACTTGAACCTTACAAAAAACTTTTAGATGTTTATACTGCTGATTTTTTTTTAAAACCGAAGAAAAAATCCGATAGGAAAAAATATAAATCGCCCTTGGACCTACTTGATGGGACAAGGGGTGACCCTTTGGATGTTATTTCCGGGAAAGTGAATCTAAACCAGGAAGAACAAAGGCTATTAGAAAAAACCCTCCACATTGCACGAAATAAGCGTTTTTTCCACTGGAAGCTGGAATTCCCGGAGGTGTGGTATAAAAAAGATGTGGGAAAGAAGAATGGCGGCTTTGATATTTTGATTGGAAATCCACCGTACATCATGGAAGTGAGGGAAAATAAGAATACTTTCAGAGATTTACAACTTTCTCCCACCGTTGGGAAGTATTACGAGGACAAAATGGATATCTTTTACTTCTTTATTGAGCAGGGAATTGATCTACTCAAAGAGAATGGTTTTTTAGGATTTATAG
>JALWEZ010000253.1 GCA_027039165.1 Candidatus Moraniibacteriota bacterium | reverse complement strand
TTTTGTAGGTAAGTTCTTTGTTAAAATTAGGAGAATAATGATATTTAAATTAAAGTCTCAAAAACTTTATTTGACAAACGATATAAAAAGGATTTAAAATAAAAGAGTAAGTTATGGAAACTCGTTGAGCTAAAGTAATCAATGTTCTATCGGAATATTTGATAAAATAGACAACCTAATTGCACCGTGTAGAGGGAGAAATCTCTCTGCACGCAAAAGAAATATATAAGGACGCAAAGCATTTTATCTGACAACGTTCAGATATCAAAAATTATATAGCATAACTACTAGGAGATTTCCCTAAGGGAGATTTCCTATTTTCTTTTTATTTAAAATCTATATAAATAAATTTTGATAAATAAGGGATATTGTGATATTAATTTAAACAAAATACTATATATAGTGGTTATTCAAAATCTGTGGATAAACATTTATAATTTATATGTTATACTTAATTTGTAAGCTTGATAAGTGCAAATGTATTGAGCTGTTTTTTTTTGAGTCTCAAAGACCAATTAACTATAAATTAAAATAATAACTTATGACAATATCAAAAAGAGAAGAAATTACAAATAAATACGAAAATATTCAGGAGATGATTGATAAAAAATCGATAAAAATTATAAAATCAAACGGAAAAGAACAAAAATTTGACTTAAAAAAAATTAAAAAAATGTTTCTAAGAGCTTCTCAAGGATATGAAGACAAGTGTAAATTTAACGATTTTTTAAATATTTTTCAAAAAAACCTAGTACCTCAAATGCACAGCAAAGACATAAATAAATTACTAGTAAAAACTGCTGTTGATTTAATTTCTACAACAAATACTGCTTGGCAACACATAGCTGCTAGAATATTTTTGTCGGACTTGTATAAAAAAGCATCGAGAAATAGAAATATAAAAATAAGCGAAATATACACACCTCAAAAATACAAAGATCTATTTGATACATATATTAAAGAAGGTTTGTATTATAAAGATTTTTACAAATATTACAAAAAAGAAGATATATTAAAAGCCGGTGAAAAATTAAGTCTAGAAACTGACGATAGCTATGAATATACTACAGTTTTATCTTTTGCAAAAAGATATTTACTAAACCCAAATGGAATCATTAGAGAACTTCCTCAAGAAATGTATATGTCCGTTGCACTTTTTTTGGCTATTCCAGAAAAAGAAAAAAATAGACTGAGCTTTGCTTTTGAATTATATGATTACATTTCTAAGCAATATATATCACTACCAACTCCAACTCTTCTAAATGCTAGAACAAACTACCATCAATTATCAAGTTGTTTCAAATTAAACGTAGATGACGATTTAAGAGCAATTTATCACTCTATAGAAAATATGGCTCAGATTTCAAAATTTGGCGGAGGAGTTGGTGTATATATGGGTAACATTCGACCAAGAGGAGGTTCTATACGAGGTGTTAAAGGTGCCTCTGGTGGAGTGAATCCGTGGATTAAGGTAATAAATGACACTGCAGTAGCCGTCAATCAACTTGGTTCAAGAATTGGTGCTATATCTGTAACACTTGATGTGTGGCATTTAGATATTTATGATTTTTTGGATTTACAAACAGAAACTGGAGATATTAGAAGTAAAGCTTATGATATTTTTCCTGCTATATCTGTACCTGATTTATTTATGAAAAGAGTCAGAGAGAATGGTACTTGGACATTATTTGATCCACATGAAATCGAAAAAGTTTATGGAAAAAAACTACAAGATTTTTTTGATAAAGATTTTGAAAAATTCTACAAAGAACTTGAAAAAAGCAAAAAACTAGAAAATATCAAAACAGTTAGTGCTAAGGATCTATTTGTAAAACACCTAAAAACCGTTGTAGAAACTGGAATGCCTTATGTTTTCTTTCGAGATACAGTAAACAGAGTTAATCCAAATTCTCACGCTGGAAATGTGTATGGTAGTCAGCTTTGCACAGAAATTTGTCAAAATACTTCACCTACAAAATTTATAGAAGAAACTCTAGAAGATGGAAATATAAAAATAACATATAAACCAGGAGATAGTGTGGTTTGTAACTTAGCTTCTATAAATATAGCAAAAGTAAATGATGAAAAATTATCTGCAAAAGTATTTCCTGTTATGATGAGAACACTTGATAATGTCATAGATTTAAACTATTATCCTATAAAAGAAGCGCAAAAAACTGCTCTTAAATATCGTTCAGTTGGAGTTGGATATCTAGGATTAGCAGAATATCTTGCAACTCATCAATTAAATTACGAAACTCAGGAAGCAAGAAATGAAGTGGATAGATTGTTTGAAATGTATTCTTTTTACACTTACAAAAGTAGCGTGGAGTTAGCAAAAGAAAGAGGTGCTTATGGATTATTTAATGGAAGTAAATACAGCAAAGGAAAAATTTTAAACAAAACGAAGACATGGTTTAAAGAAAATACAACTAGAGGAGAAGATTGGTCAAGTTTAATTGAAAAGATGCAAAAAGTTGGAGTAAGATTTGGATATCATACAGCTCCAGCTCCAAATACTTCCACAGCAGGCGTAGTAGGAACAACGGCAGCGCTTTTACCAATTTACAAAAAATATTTTGTAGAAACTAATTTATCTGCTCCGACTGTAAGAGTCGCACCAAAACTATCACCCGAAAACTATTTTTTTTACAAAGAATATATAACAATGGATATGTGTGATGTAATAGATATGATTTCGGTTGTTTATAAATGGGTTGATCAATCAATAAGTTTTGAGTGGATGATTAATCCTGCAAAAACTAGTCCAAAAGATTTATTTGACTATTATTTTAGAGCATGGGAGAAAAACATAAAGACAGTCTATTATGTAAGAAGTCTTTCTGCTGATATAAATCAAGTAAATTCAGAAAAAAGGGTCTGTGATGGATGCAGTGGCTAATGTATTAAGTAAACTAATTTAAATTTATGAAGAAAAAAAATATTTTTAATCCAAAAGGTGACGATACTATAAAAAATCGTAGAATAATAAAAGGTTCTACAACCGGACTTTTTCAATTGAATGATAGTAAGTATACTTGGGCAAAAAAAATGTATCCTATAATGATAGGTAATTTCTGGATTCCAGAAAAAATAACTGGACTAAAAGATGATGCAAGAATGTTTGAAAGTAATTTGAGCTCACATGAGCAAAAAGCATATAAAGGAATACTTTCTTTTCTTATATTTTTAGACTCAGTACAAACTGTAAATTTACCAAATATTTCTGATTACATAACAGCACCAGAAGTAAATTTATTACTTGCAATCCAAACTTATCAAGAAGCAATTCATTCTCAATCATACGCAACAATCTTAGAGACTGTAGTGGATTCCCAAGAAAGGAATGAAATATATTATTTTTGGAAAAATGATGAAATTTTACTTGAGAGAAACAAATACATAGGACAAATTTACCAGGATTTTAAAGACAAACCAAGTGATGATAATTTTTTTAAAACTGTAATTGCAAATTATTTACTTGAATCCCTTTATTTTTATAATGGCTTTGCTTTTTTTGATTCATTGGTTGATCAAATGAAAATGCAAGCAACTGGTAGGATGATAGCTTATATAAGAAGAGATGAATTAACTCATGTTACTTTATTTGCAAATATAATAAAAGAAATCAAAAAAGAATTTGGAGAAATTTACAGTGAAAAAGTAATTATAGATATGATGCAAATTGCAGTTAAACAAGAAATAAACTGGAGTAACCATATATTAGGAGATAAGATACCAGGAATTAATGGAGAATCTACAGAAAAATACACCAAATGGCTTGCAAATCATCGTTTAGAAATGTTGGGAATTGGTGTATTATACAAAGACGCGAAAGAAAATCCCTACAAACACTTAGACAGACTTCAAGATTTAGATGGAGATAAAAGTAATTTTTTTGAAGGAAGTGTTATAAATTACACTCAATCCTCTGGACTTGCTGGAGACTGGGAAGAAATTTAAATCTAAAATTGATTAGTTGACTTTGAGTAATTTTGGAATAATAATAGAAGATAGTTCCTTAATAATAGAGAATTATATAAAATGCTTTTCGTAACTTTTACGATTAATAAATTTTCTACAGGAGGTAGAGCAATGACAATGATATTAATTAAAAGTGCAGTTACTGCTTTTATGATTTTACTTTTGGTTTATGTAACTGAGAGGAATCCAAGAATTGGAGGGATTATAGCAGGACTGCCAGGTGCAACTGCTGTAATGATGTTTTTCTTTACAAAAGAGCAAGGAATTGAATTTGCACTCAGTGGATTGCCTTACGCTATCGCAGGTCTTAGTGGTTCGACATCTTTTGCTATTGGTTTTTATGTAGGAGGTCATTTATACACTAGCAATACAACAGCGCAAGCTATTATTGCAAGTATAGCTGGGCTTGGTGCATTTTTAGCTACTTCTATATATGTTACATCTATACAAAATTTAACATTTGCCAAAAGTCTGTTGATTTTTGTAATTAGTGTATCTACTATGATAATCTTTTTTTATCATATGCCTTCAGAAAAGAAGGTGGACACAAAAAAGAGAACATTATTAGAGATAATAATTTTATTTTCTTTTATAGTAGGATTTGTAGTATTTGTAACAGAACTTGCAAAAGTTCTTGGTCCTGAGTGGTCTGGAGTTATGGCTTCATTTCCTACAGGTCCTGCACCGCTTTTGGTAATTTTGCTTTTGAGTTATGGAAATGAGGTATATCCGACAATGCTTAAAAATTTAGCTAGAAGTATAACCACGATAGTGGTCTTTTATTTGCTTCTTGTAGGATTGCTTCCACTAATGGGATTATACGCAGGCTTTTTCGCTTCATATGTGCTTTGTATAGCTTATCTTTATATCGTAAATAAGTCAAAATATAATAAAAGCCCTAATTAAAATTGGGGTTTATTTTTTCTTGCAATTTAAAGTTTCAAAAACAAATATAAGGTTTTTGTTGAAGAAAAGCTATATTTACGGTATACTATAAACATAGTGACACAGAAAATATCTTTGAAGTTTATTTATAAATCCTTTTTGTTTAAAGAAATATACACAGTCTTTAAAGAAAAATGATTTCTACTTGAATTTATTTATTTGTATATTTTGTATCACTTAGTTTAAATAGATATTTTTAAAAAAAATGAAAATAATTAAAGCAGATAATTCACACAAAGATATTGTATTAGATTTACTTGAAAATCATAGAGATTCTTGTGTGTTTGTGGATAATTTAAATTACGTGATAAATCCTTCTTTAATTTCGGAATTTAGCGCCGAAGTATTTGATAAAATTATTTTTTCGAAAGAAAGTGCAGTATTTTTGGCTTTGGAAGAAGGAAAAAGTGTAGCAATAGCTATTGTGCATAAGATTCCTCAAATAAGGGAGGGTATTTATGTGGCAGAAATTGAAGAAATGTTTGTCTTAGAGAAATATAGAGGACGTGGTATAGCAAAAAAGTTAGTTCTTTCTATTGTAGATTGGTCAATTACTCAAGGAATATCTGATATTAGATTAGAATCAAATAATTCATTTCAAGAAAGACGTGATTTTTATGAAAAAATGGGTTTTAAGGAACAAGGAAAGAATTATATAAAAAAACTTGTATAGCTTATGTCATCTATAGTTGGTCATGTAGTCAGTGGATATGCATTAAGTAATTCTTTTAAGAAAATTAAAACTAAAAAATTTATTATAGTTGGAACTTTGTGTTCAGTGCTTCCAGATATAGATACTATTGGATTTTATTTAGGTATTCCTTATGATAGCTTTTGGGGACATAGAGGTTTTACGCACTCAATAGCTTTTGCTATTACCATGAGTTTTTTGATAGTTTATATTCTTTTTAAAAAAGAGATTAGAAAGAATAAAAATTTTATATTATGTTATCTATTAGCTTTTTTTCTAGCAATTATGTTACATGATTTTTTGGATGCACTTACAAACGGGGGGCTTGGCGTTGCATTCTTTTTACCATTTAGCGACACTAGATATTTTTTGCCATGGCAACCAATTGAAGTTTCTCCATTAGGAATAAAAAATTTTTTTAGTACAACAGGGATAAAAGTTGTTTTTAGTGAATTAATTTGGGTTTGGGTTCCTAGTTTGGTGTATATAATTATGACAAAAATTTTTGAATTTAAAAATATTAACAGAAGATATTAAGGGTTGTGTTAGATATTATTTGAATTGGTAATAGGTCAATACATAATGTGATTTTTTGTGGAAAATATTTTGGGTTTGTTTGGAAGAATTTAAAAATGGTTTTATGAAATCGTCTAGGATGAGGCACGGGAAATTGACGATTTTTTGTGCGT
>JALWEZ010000252.1 GCA_027039165.1 Candidatus Moraniibacteriota bacterium | reverse complement strand
ACTTTGAAATAGTAATTTTGTTGACATTGATAGCTAATTTACTTATAATACTAATATGATTAATGAGAACAATACAATTCTGGGACTCCTACTCACAAACTACTATAGTTTTGGAGGTTTTGAATTGTATCGTTTTTAATTAAGGATTTGACTCAAAGCTTCCAAACCAAATCGGAGGCTTTTTTATATAGAGTAATTTAAATAAATGAAAAAAACATTGTATGATAAACTTTTTGATTTGCATGTTGTCAAAAAGGAAGGTAAGAATTACATTATCAAAATAGATAGAATGCCAGGCCATGAGGTAACTAGTGCTCAAGCTTTTAGTGATATGCAACAAGCTCATAGAACTCCTTGGAACAAAGATCAACTTCTTTTTGTAGAAGATCACAATACTCCAACTAAAGGTGGATATGAGATGATAACGGATAAAAATTCTAAGCAACAAATAGATACATTGAGAGAAAATGTAAAAAAACACAAAATAGATAAGTTTTTCCCACTACTTAGCGAAAAAAACGGTATAGTACATGTGGTTTCAATAGAGAGAGGTTTTGTGTTACCTGGAACTAGTGCTGTGTGTGGAGATTCTCATACTGCAACTTATGGAGCTATAGCTTCTCTTGCTTTTGGGGTAGGTACTTCGGAAGTTTCTACAGTTTTACAAACTGGAGTTTTGAAAGTGGAAAAACTCAAAAATATGCGAATTACTGTAAACGGAAAGCTTAAAAAATATGTAACTCCCAAAGATGTGATTTTGTATATAATAGGGCAAATTTCTACTTCAGGAGGCACAGGGTACGCTATAGAGTTTGCTGGAGAAGTCTTTGAAGGTATGTCTGTTGAGGGAAGACTTACAGTTTGTAATATGGCAATTGAAGCTGGTGCAAAAGTAGGATTGGTTGCAGTTGATCAAAAAACTCTGGAATATGTGCACGGTAGAGAATTTGCACCAAAAGGTAAAGATTTTGAAAAGTTTAGTGAATTTGCTAAAAATCTAAAATCTGATGAGGGAGCTAAATTTAATAAAGAATATGTTTTTGATGCTTCGGATATAGAACCACAAGTTACATATGGTACAAATCCAGCAGAGGTTGTAGGAATTTCTCAGAGCGTGCCAAATGATGCGTCTAAGTCATCTCTAGAATACATGGGACTTAAACCAAATCAAAAAATTTCTTCAATCCCAGTTGAATATGTATTTTTGGGCTCTTGTACAAATGCTCGATTTTCAGATTTAGAAATTGCAGCTCAGACTCTTAAGAAATTGAACAAGAAAAAACACGAAAGTGTAAAGCAAGTTTTGATTGTACCGGGCTCTATGGAAGTAAAGAAAAAAGCAGAAGAAAAAGGATATGATAAAATCTTTATAGATGCTGGGTTTGAGTGGAGAAATCCAGGTTGTTCTGCTTGTTTAGCTATGAACAATGACATTATGCCAAGCGGAAAGCACATTGCGTCAACTTCAAACAGAAACTTCAGAGATAGACAAGGAAATGGAGCTAGAACTCACTTAGTAAGTCCAATAGTTGCGATGGTTGCAGCAACTCATGGGCGGTTCGCAGATAATTTAGAAGAAATTTTAAGTTAAAAATATGGAAAAATTTAATGATAAAGAGAAGTTAAAAGTAGCTGTTTGGAAAAAAGAAAATATTGACACAGATATCATAATTCCATCAGATTTTTTGAAAGTTGTAAAAAAAGAAGGTTTGGGAGATTATTTATTTGATTCTTTTCGATTTAAAGACAAAGGGCGTTTAGGTAAAAAAGCAAAGGATAGAGAAGAAAATAAAGATTTTTTCTTAAATAAAAAAGCTTACAGAAATGCAGAGGTGCTTGTGACTTACAAAAATTTTGGATGTGGTTCAAGTAGAGAACATGCTCCTTGGGCGCTTATTGATTATGGTTTTAAAGTTATAATTTCACCTTCTTTTGCAAATATATTTTATGAAAACTCTTTCAAAAATGGACTTTTGCTTGTAGAATTACCTCAAAAAGATGTTGATTTAATTTGTGTTTATTCTGTCTTTTATTCACATTTGATGCTGCTGTCGGT
>JALWEZ010000251.1 GCA_027039165.1 Candidatus Moraniibacteriota bacterium | reverse complement strand
ATGCTACACTATACACAAAACTAATTAAGATTAAAAATCTAAAATTCAAATTTAGTTTTTTAAAGGATAATCGATGAATTTAGATCTCAAAGGCACTCCAGTTTGGGAAGTTATTTTAGTAGGAATACTTATATTAATAACTTTCCTACCGCTTTTTTTAATAGCTCACGCGATTGATAAAACACGAAAGTTGTTTAGATATTTAAAAAAATAAACTTTCCTAATTACAGCAAAAAATTTTGCAACTTAACTAGTGGTAATATAAACTTATATTGCCACTTTTCATTTTTTACATTTTTTTTAAATTTAAAACAGATTATAATGATATATAATCTGTTTTTTTGAAAAAAGTTTACAACCTCCTTTTGATAGCAGCTTCTCTGACTGCTTGATTAGAGTCCGAAGACGTAATATTAGCAAATGCCAATAGCTTGTCCGTTAACTCAGTTGCCTCTGCAAGGTCAATCCCTCTGTTAGTTGGAGCATTTTCAAGTGCCCAATTTTTTAGAGAAATAATCTCAACTCCGTAAGAACTGACTACATCGCTATAGCCGTCTTCTATAAGAGTTTCTTTTCCTTCAGTGCCCTCATAAAGTTTTGAGACATTTGACGGCATCCAATCTTTCATGGAGCTATCATATCTCAACCCTTTCAAACTTACTTCATTATAACCAATTTTTTTAAGATCAGCTAAAAAAGATAAGTCCGTCATCCCACTGATATATGGATGCACCACTGGCAGAGCTCTAACTCCATACTCTTTTGCAAGAGCAAGAGTTTTGAGTCTGCTTTTTGTAGTAGTATCTTCTATACTATCAAGTCCCGTAGTAGAGACAAAAAGTTGAAAGTTAGGCACACTTGCCAATTTTTCCATCAATTTTCTATCTATCGGAAACTTTGTAATCATAGAAACTACTTTAGCCACTTGTGGCACATTGTCCAGAAACCAATTGAGATGGTCTCTGTAATAAGGAAGTATTGGATCTGAAATAGCACAAAATCCCACAAAGTCACTTTTAAAAAGCTCTAATGGGAACTCATAAAAAGTTTTGTTTGCTTCCTCACTACCCAGTAAATAAAGTGGGGGTGGATTAAAGATTGTAGTTGGTTTATTAATGCTTATCACAAACTCATTACTTTCAAATCTTTTTTTCCACTCATTTGCTCTATTACTTTTCACCTCAGTCACAGCGCAGTATGCACAGCTTCCTGTACATACTTGACCTTTTTTAAACTGCTTCATGATTTCCTCCTTTAGCAATTTCATCTACAAGATCAGCAGGCACAAATCCTATCTCCCCACTCTCGTACTCATTGTAATAGCCGTCAACTATACAGTAAGTACAACCGAAGCACTTACTTTCTTTAGAATTCGCTAGAACCCACCAAGTATTTTGCACTTGAGCTTTCACCCAAGGAAAATTTTTGAAAGTAACATGTGCTATATCCTTAGCACCAGTATCATTGATACCAGGCTGTTGGGAAGTCATCCCTGTGATAAATCTACAAAAAGATAAATCAGCAAGGTTCACATCTCCCTTCACGAGAACCCTAGGATTCCCACCTAAGACATAACAAGTAGTACAGCATGACTTACACTGTGTTCTTTTGTCAGGTTTGACAGTACACAAATGAGTGCAACCGTCTCCCCTTTCAAACTCAACATCATAACCCAAAAATTTCAAAAACTCCAAAGAGTTCTCTCGTGGTTCTTTAGGTCCTTTGCAAGTGCCTATCATTGGACATCTAATTTCCTCACATTTTGCCAGTTTTGGCGAATTGTAATATGGATTAAATGTCACCTCATTACCAAGAAGAAAATCGACCGCACAGCTTGTGCGAGTAAAGAGTTGTACTCCAAATTCTTGAGACAGTGCAAGCACATCATCCCAAAGTTCTTTATACATTAGTTTCACACGTAAAACGTGCTCTACTTTTTCACTCTTACCCATTTTCTCAACTAGAGCCTCATCCCCTCTAAATCCAGAAACAACAGTAGCTTTACAGCCGACTCTACTTAGATTTCGAAAAATCTTAGTAAGAGTTTCCTTATCTGTGTTATATGGAGGAGTAAGAGGTCGCACATATCCTATAGTAGGAACTCCAACCTCACCTAGTAGCTTAATATTTTCATATCTAGGCTCCATAGGAGCTCTTTCCATACTCTGAAGCTCAGAAATAGAACAAAGCACTACTAGGCGCAAACCTCTGTCTTGAAAACCTCGTAAAATATCACATTTTTTAGGAGAGAAAGCTCCTTTTGTGATAATACTTACTGGTCCAGTATGTCCACTTTCAGCTAACGCTTCTAGTTTTTTTACAGTATTTGACCACTGCAAAAGCGGATCTGGAATCAGATTATTAACCGTTACCGGCAAGTCTTTCATTAAGTCTATAAACTCTCTCTTAATTGTTGTCATTGTAAATCCTTTTTTTGAACGAACTGTTTTTCTTATTGAAAAATTTTAAGAAAAACTCCTACTTCTCTTCTTTGAAATTAGTAATTAAATTGATTACATTAATAAATCTATCAACATCCTCATCTGTATTACACAAAGAAAAAGAAGCTCTGATGAAACCTGGTACAGCATTTGCCTTACCTGATTTAACATCCTCAACTATTGTAGCATCATCTTCTATTTTTAGCAAGTGTCTTACAACATTATATACACAGAAACTTCCAGCACGGACCCCTATACCAAAATCATCATTCAATTTTTGAGCAATTTGCTGAGGTAATTCACCTTTTATATTAAATGGAATTACAGTATTTAGGTGTTTTTTACTTACATATAACTCAACTTTTGGATTTTTACTCAATGCGTCAAATACTTTTTTAGTAAGAGAAGTCTCGTATTTGTTTACATTTTCTATGCCAATTTCCTCAAGTTTAGTGATAGCACTTGCCATAGCTACTGCACCAACTGCATTTGGAGTTCCTGGATCATGAGCAAGTTGATTTTTGTAACGCAAAAACTCCCCATCTTTTGTAATATAGGGTAAATTTCCTCCACCTATTTCATAAGAAATAAATCTATCAAAAAAATCTTTCGGTCCTATAAGAAATCCTCCTCCATATGGAGCATAAAATTTGTGTCCACTTGCAGCCAAAAAATCAATACCCATTTCTTGCATATCAGTTTTATGATGTTGTATAAACTGACATCCGTCCACCACAAAAAACGCTCCATATTTATGTACGATTTTACCTATTGCTTTTATATCTGGGCAGTAACCTATAGCATTTGACGATGCAGTTAGTACAAATACTTTTATATCATTTTCTTTAAATACTTGCTCAATACTTTCTAAATCAAATTCAAAATCATCATTGACTCCATATTGAACTACTTGTTCTTTTCCTAATTTTTGTATTTCCTGAGCTAAATCCTCTACTTCATCAATGCTCACTTGTTTTTCACCTAGTTTCTTTATGCCCTCAGCTTTAATCCAAGGTAACCAGCTTGAACTATGTTCTATAGCAGAAACTGCCACCTTGCCAGACAAAAAAGAAAAGAAATGCGCAGCTGAATTCATAGCGCCAGTTGTGTTTCCTGTAAACAACACGTAATCATCTTTTTTTGCATTTACAAAATCTTTTATGACCCTTCTGCTATCTTCATAAACATCTGTAGAAACTTTAGACTTAATTCCAGAACCTCTATGGACAGAACCATAACTTTCTAAATAAGTCTCCACATCCTCCTCTACTTTTTTAAATGGAGGCACAGTCGCTGCATTATCGAGATTTACGTATCTCAAAGTTTCTCCACTAGAAACTTTTACGCCAAAATTTTGAATTCTTTTGGAAAACAATTCTTCTTGTTTCATATTTTTTCAAAAAACTAATTAAATAACGAACCCGCATCAAAACCAATTTTAAAAGCATTAGTTTTGATAAAAGTTTACTATTTTTCTAAAAAACTACCAAAGTATTAGTCGTCTTGACCAAATAGTTTTAACAAATTTATAAATATCATTATAAAATTCATATACATATGAAGTGCTCCCAGTGCAGAAGCTTTTTCTAATGCATCAGTGTTGTATTTGCTATCTTCATAGATAATCTTGTATATTTGATTATCATAAACAGTTAGACCGCAAAAAATTAGCACTGCAATACCACTTAACACAGTATCAAAAACAGAATTTTGCAAAAACATATTCACTATACTAGAAACAAAAACTCCCAACATTCCAATATATAAAAACGTCCTCCAGCCTGATAAATTTTTCTTGGTTGTGTATCCAAAAATAGCCAAAATTCCAAACAAAGCCGCTGAAATTAAGAAAACTCCCATAACACTTTTTGGAGAAAATTGCACTAAAATTCCAGTAATAGTTATGCCATTTAGTCCAGCATACAAGAAAAACAAAAACCTAGACATACTTACTGGGAGCTTATTTATAAGCATTTGAGCACCAAACATAATAGCAATTTCTAAACCTACTACACCATAAAACATAACTTTGCTACCATACACAATAGCACCCAAAGATGTGCTTAAGGTTAAAAAAGCCACTAATGCAGTAAATAAAATTCCAACTGACATCCAAGTATAAATTTTTGCAAAAAACCTGTTTAGAGTCATTTCATTAGAATCTAAAACAACATTTGTCTGTGTATTCATAAGTATTTAATTAATATCTTATTTTTTTAAATTAATCATTTATTTGTAGATCAAGTGCTACGATAATTTTGTTATACCCTGTATACATTTCCATTACTGTTAACATTTCCAAAATATCTTGATCTGAGTAATTAAAGCTTTTTAAAGTATCAAAATCAGCATTGGAAATTTTGTGTGGATTTTTAGTAGCTTGTACACAAAACTTTAAAACAAAATCTATCTTTTTATCTTTAGAATTTGCTTTTGCAATCTGTTCAATTTCTTCTTTAGAAAATCCTTGTTTTGCTAGGTTATTTTGATGAATATTTACACAAAAATGACATTTATTCTCATAAGACACTGCAAGAGTAATAGATTCTTTTAAGGAATGCGCTAAATTTCCTTCGGATAAAATTCTTTTTGTTCTGTTCCAATTAGCTTGTAAAATATGCGCTTGCACACCAAAAGCGCGATAAGCTGCTGGCACATTTCCACCAGTTTTGCTTTTGATTTCATCAAAAACACGTTTGATTTCTAAGTCTTGTATATCTTCGTTTTGAAGTTTTATTCTTGCCATATATCTTTTTAAAAGAAATTATATTAAAAAAATTTTAAAATAGAAATTTGCACTTATTATCACACAACCAACATCATTATAACACAGCTAGAGACAACGTCAATTTTTTTCACATTTATTGGTCTCATAGCTATATCTACATCCAGAAAAAACTTGATGCCAAAGATATCTCACTTGAGCTTTTTGTTCAAAAATTGGATCTGAGTATTTAAATTTTCTAAATTCTATTTTCTTATTGTTTGAAAATTCTTTTTTTGGTTTTACTTTATAAACAGTAAGAGTGCCAAATACCTTTTTTTCTAAAATATCAAATTTTTTTATATGACTGCCCAAAACTTTTTCAAAATCCGATTGAGTTCTAATTATAAAAAAGTAATTTGCATTTTTTGAATAAGATTGAGCATCTTTTGGTATTCTTTTTAATGTATAATTTTCATAATCAAATTTTCTAAAAACTCTTTCAAATTCAGATTGACCATGTAGAAAAATTGGTAAATTATTTTGTTTCTGAGTTTCTATCATAAATTTAAAAACTTCTTGAATTTGAGTGTAAGTTATACGGGTTTTTTCTCCCAAAATATAATCTCTTCTATTGTCAAAACTAGGGTTTATACTTGCTTCTTTTAATTCCGCAAAATAATTCAGTGTAAAATAAACATTACTTATTATAAAAACTATCAAAACACTGTTTATAATAATTTTTCCATGAGATGCATCTTTCAAAAAATTCAAAGTCATACCGAGTAACACAAGTGAAAGCGGTGCAAATAACAAGAAAAATCTAGGAGCAAAATTATAGGAAAGAGGTGCATATAGACCAGCTATAACAATTCCCCATAAAATAATCAGAAGTAAAAAATATTTTTCTTTTTTATTTGATGTTTTTTTATAAAAATAAAAACTCACACAAAATCCAAAAAATAAAATAGCTATTGACAACACACCAAACACAAGTCCTTCTTTGCAGTTTTTATCACACACAAGAGTGCCACTTTTAAATGCTGGAATTTCTGCTCTTTGGTGACCAGAAATAACAATCCAATTATACCTAGCAAAAATAAGCGTTTCTCTTGTTGTTTTTTTTGCTAAAGAATGAGAATCTTTTTTGTCTGAATTTAACACAGAAGCAACAAATGCTTTGAAGTTTTCTCCATTAGTTTTATAATCATTTACAA
>JALWEZ010000250.1 GCA_027039165.1 Candidatus Moraniibacteriota bacterium | reverse complement strand
CTTCAATTTCATCTACATCTTTAATAGTTCCATTAGATGGTATAGGAGCAGGAGGTGCATATTGAGATTCGTATTTTTTATTCATAAATTTAAAGTAAAAAATTTTTTCTATATGTATTTAGAGATATTTTATAAATGTTTTTTATATTCTGCATAATTTCTCTATCCTTAGAGTATTCTAAGACTTTTTGTATAACTATATCAACTTCTTCTTCCTTTTTGTTTTCAAATTTCTTTATAGATTCTTCATAATTTTCTATAGTTAAATTAAATGAATTTTTATATGAATCATAAAGAATTTCTCTGTATTTATTAAGTAAAGTTAAATCCTCACCTACCGGCGCAAACTCATATTCTGCAATAGGCAAAATTTCACAAAAATTAAATTCTTTTGCATCTTCTATATCGTGTAATATTTTTATAGCAAATCTAGATATACTAGAATATCCATTGCTTAAATAATCTTCTTTCTTAAATAAATCACCAAACATATCTTCCATTACCTTGTTGTGTACTATATCATAAATAACATGTGACGCCCAACCTTTTTTGAAGTCATCACCATCAAAAAAACTTCTTTTTGTAAATTTCTCATCATGAGTTTTGTTTCTTTCTATGTTAGTTATAACTCTACTATCAGGATAAATTACTCCTTGATAATATTTCTTATCACAAGAAACATCTAAATCTTTTTTTATTTCGCTAGAAAATCGCACATGCGAAAGCTCACAAGACATATAAATTAAAATAAAGCTCATTACAATATAAATCAATACTAGCACGAAAATATTTTTTTTTCAAATTTTAGTCTTGTCTGAACAACTATTTCAAATAATTATTTAGATAGAATTTTGATAAATTATTAAATCAATTATTTTATCTTAATAGATTCTATTATTGATGGATATAAACTTTTATTAAACTCAAAATTAGAAAGAGTTACGCCAAATGACAATCCTTGATTGTCGTTCAACAAATTATCATAATATGGACTAGGTATACTAAAATCTCCCCCTATTATGGTAAAAAAGTTTTTATTATTTATGGATTGTTTATACTTTTTTCCTCCCATTCCAACGCCTTTTTTAAATTTTGACTCTGGAGTAATTCTTGAGTAAAAATAAAAATCTCTAGCTGTAATTCCACTATATTTTGATTTATATGGTCGAAACAACAAACCATTACAATCTAACTTATCAAAATCTTCATTCTTAGCTATACATAATTTATTATCAGAATCAACTGTTAGTCCAGCAGTAGTAATACTATCATTCATAGTTTTGCCCGTAAAGTAATACCATAAATCACTAGAACTACCAGACAAGCACACCACATCTATATCAGGAAACCTCACACACGAATCTTTCATGCTTTTTGTATTTCTAATTTTTGGTTTTTTTGTAAGTGGTATCTCATAAGCTCGAAATCCTTCTGGGATATCAATTGTCATTTTATATCCATTAAATTTATATTCATAAGTTTCTTTAACTGGATAGTCAACCTTTTTGTAGTCAATTTCTGGAAGTGAAGCTATATAAGCATCTATATCAAAATTTTTTGCTTCTTCTGTAGGCTCAGCATATTTTACTTTATTTATATCATCATATCTTACAAAACGCACATAATCTGAATTTAAATAAACAATAACACCAATAACAGAAGTAATAATCAAAAACACAAACAAAACAGACAAAACAATCACAGCTCCAACTGTAGTTAATCTAAGTTTTTTCTTAATTTTTCTAAAAATTTTAATCATCTTATAATTATATCTATTAACCTCTTTTTCTATCCTATATCAAGACTCAAAAACTGACAATATTTTGTTTCCTATGACTGCACCCCGATGACGAACGCCATTAGAAACAAAATGTTTCTAATAATAATCAAATGAAGCTAAAATTGTATCAAAAAGAAGTTTCATTTCTTTATTTTTCACTTTTCTTAAATCTAGATTCAAGGTGTTAGTGGTATATAATGAAATCAACCCTATATTTTTAAAATGAACACTAACAAAAGAGCCTAATAAATAATTTTTATATGAAGAATTTCCGTATTCATCATCAT
>JALWEZ010000249.1 GCA_027039165.1 Candidatus Moraniibacteriota bacterium | reverse complement strand
AGTTAAACAAAGTAAAAAAGTTAAATAAATTTTAAAAAACATAGCTCACATTGTAAATTTAATTTCAGTATCATTTTAGGATTGGAATATACTATTAAACACAAAAAACAAACACTTATATAAAAGTATCTGTTTTGACTAATTTAGTTTATTAATTTGTAAGACTTGCATAAAATGCAGGAGCGCCGTCTGTAAATTCAAAAACCTTAAACTTGTCTAAAATTTTATTTTTATCTGCTTCTCCTCTTGTATAAAGTTGCATCCCAGTTTGTGTGTTATAAAGTCTATAAATCGGTGTACTTCCATCATCTGTAAGACTCGCATAGAATGCTGGTACTCCATCTGTGAATTCAAAGTCTTTAAATTTTGCTAATATTTTATTTTTATCTGCATCGCCTCTGGTATAAAGCTGTGCTCCAGTTCGTGTATTATAAAGCCTGTACATTGGAGTTAAACCAGGATGCATAGTTGTATAAGCCCAAAATGCTGGAGTGCCGTCTGTGAATTCAAAATCCCTAAACTTACTTAAAATCTTATCCTTATCAGCTACACCTCTAGTATAGAGTTGTGCTCCAGTTTTTGTGTTATAAAGCCTAAACATCGGAGTTTTTGTAAATTCCCCATCTGTGTCTACGACAAAACTAGAAACATGAAGTGCCTTCGAGACATTATCATATTTATCAGTTACTTTAATAACACAATTCGAATGAGTTCCCTTTGTTAAAGGATTAAAAGTTACCGTATTATATCCATCTATTGCATTTATTGTAGAACTGGAGCAATCTCCTTCATAAGAGATAATGCCGGCTTTATTAGAGTCAAATGTGTAATTTGGTGTGGTAGTTTTTGCTATATTAATCGGTGTAATCTCTTTTATAGTAGGTACTTCGTCATCGTCAAATAAACTTAGTGTTATAGAATTATCGACAATAATACCATTTGATGGATTAGAAATTGTTATGAATATTGTTTCCTCTTCCTCAGCTAATTTGTCATCTATTGTATTCAAGATAATTGTAGTTGAGCTAGCACCATTTGGAATTGAAAAAGTTGTAGCTCCTGTTTGATAATCAATTCCGTTTGTCGCCGTACCACTATAAGTAATATTTCCAGTAATTGGAGTACCAGACGTGTTTACTGGATTAACTGTTATAGCGAATTTTGAATCAAGATTAGGCTCTTCTCCATTTATAATCTTTTCTATAGATATTAAATAAGAATCATCATCAAATAAATTTAAAGTTGTAGTACCATTTGAAATAGTACCATTAGATAAATTTGAAATTGTTACAACTATATCTTCTGTACCCTCTATTTCTATATCATCCTTAATATCTAAATTTATAGTAGTTGAGCTAGCACCATTTGGAATTGAAAAAGTTGTAGCTCCTGTTTGATAATCAATTCCGTTTGTCGCCGTACCACTATAAGTAATATTTCCAGTAATTGGAGTACCAGACGTGTTTACTGGATTAACGCTAACCATAAAACTTCCGTTTACTGTTGGTTCTTCTCCATTTGAAACTTTCTCAATAGAAACTTGATATGAAGGACAATTAGTTTCCATTCCTCCGTCAGTTATATTCCAATTATTCGGCGCATTTGTTAGGATATCACGAGCACCTTGCGCACAATACTTTGAATTTCCAGCATTTAAATTCACACCACTATTCAAACTCTGTCCACTCCAACCGCTTAATAAAGAATTATAATTAACGGTAGATAATGTAACTCCATTAAACATATTAGTAGCATCACTAAGAGAACCAACACTCCACCCACCCAAATCTTGATCAAAGTTTTGAGCTCCGTTAAACATGCTATTCATATCTGCAACGTTTGAAGTGTTCCATGGACTACCGTCATCTTTTACTAATTGCTGATTGAAATGATTAGCGCCTTCAAACATGCTTTTCATGTTAGTTACGCTAACAGTATCCCAACCTAATTTTGTATTATGTATATTCCCACTTTCTCCATTGTTAAACGAAGTTGCACCCTTGAACATTCCTTCCATATTTGTAACCTGCGAAGTATTCCATGCATAAATAGGAGTTCCTAAATCCTGATTAAAAGAAGTGTCTCCATTAAACATATCTTTCATGTTCGTAACATTTGAAGTATCCCATGAAGAAATATCTTTATTGAAATTAGAATCCATAAACATCTCACTCATGTCAACTGCATTGGTAGTATTCCAGCTACTCCAACTAGTCTGTGCAGAATTTAAATTCTGCGTATTTCTAAATGCCGCCTTCATAGAAATATTACTATTACTCAAATTTGGCACATCATCAGCTTCAAATCTCAAATTAGTACATCCATAAAAAGCATTCTCCATTGAAGTAAATTTACTTGTTCCCCATTGTTCAATAGCTAAAATTTTATCCTTATCACCAGAATTATTAAAATTTATTCCAGGAAACCCCATATGATTACCAGTAGCATCATGAATGACTATAGTATATGTACCAGCAGAAGGGTAATTACAAACATAATTCCCATTAACTCCAGTACTTTCATATGTTCCATCATCATCACAATCTACATTATAATTATAACTCTCTCCTACATAAGTTGGGATTTCAAATTGAGTATTACTAGACGGTCCTGAATTATCCGACTTTATCATTATCACAAAATCATCTGACGTAAAAGAATCAGCGGACACGTTATGAGCCAAAAGTGTAAACATTCCCACAAATAAAACATAAAAAATTTTTTTCATAATCGCAAAAGATTATTTTTAGTTAGTAAGACTTGCATAAAATGCCGGTGCTCCGTCTGTAAATACAAAATCTTTGTATTTAGCTAAAATTTTATCCTTATCAGCTACACCTCTAGTATAGAGTTGCATTCCAGTTCGTGTGTTATAAAGTCTGTAAATCGCAGTTGTGCCATCATCTGTAAGACTTGCGTAAAATGCCGGTGCTCCGTCTGTAAATACAAAATCTTTGTATTTAGCTAAAATTTTATCCTTATCAGCTACACCTCTAGTATAGAGTTGCGCCCCAGTTCGTGTATTATAAAGTCTAAATATTGGAGTAAGTCCAGGTTGCTCCGTAAGACTTGCATAGAATGCAGCTACTCCGTCTGTAAATACAAAATCTTTGTATTTAGCTAAAATTTTATCCTTATCAGCTACACCTCTAGTATATAACTGTGTCCCTGTTCTAGTATTATAAAGTCTAAATATTGGAGTTTTGGAGTAGCTACCAGACGTCAATACAGCTGGACCTGATGGATCAATTATAAAACCATTTGAAATCCCATCTTCATCAGTAACGCTATCACCATCTGTAACACTAAATGAAACTGTTGTCACCTTTGTACTACCAACATTTACAGTTCCATAAGTTACAATAGAAGAAATATCTGAGTATTCTTTTCCCTCGCTGTTGTATTTTTTATATTTCCACAAACTAGTATCGTATTGCTTTGTGTAATAAATAGTTATATTTGCCGACTCTCCAGGATTAGTACATTTTACCTCAAAATCAACAAGTCCGACTGGATAATCATAACTTGGATCCTGAACTAATAATGTATTTTCTGCTATGAAGGAATTTTTTGTAATAATTGTACATCCTCCAGAAGTTTTTAAAGTTGAATGCTCTCCAGTTGCTGGATTTAAAACTCCAGACACATTTACTTGTTCTGAATCAAGAGTACCATCTCCATCTCCATCTCCGTTATTGAAACCAGAATTTTCCTCATCATTTGAAACTCCATCTCCATCGTTATCTGCCACAGAATTGATTAGAGTTTGAATTTTAAGTGTTGTATTCACATCACCATCATCAACTGAATCTATTTTTAAATTAACATCATCTAAATTTTTAGAATTAACACCATTTACTCCAGCGTCTATGTAATCTTGCACAGTTGGGATTGGATTTGAATTATTTTTAGCATAATTTTGAATTTTTGTAAGTGCAGTTTGTACTTTATTTACAGCATTTATCATAGCCTGCACCTCTGATTGAGTTGCTGGACTAGAAAAGCTATTTGGATTTGCATCAACATAGTCTTGATAAGCTGTTTGGTTTTGACTCACAACTCCACTTAAAGACGGTGTTATTTGATTTAATTGTGCTGTTGTAACTACAGAATTAACTACATCTGGATCATCTCCCTCATTTCCTATTTGAATAAGCACATTACCAGATACTGTATCGTTATCTGAAAGATTAGCTGTTGCATTATTTGTACTAATAATTCCTTTTGAAGGGCTAGAGATAGTGGCTATTATAGTTTCTATTCCTTCAACTTGAGTATCGTCTGTAGTATTTAAAGTAATTGTAGTTGAATTACTTCCATTTGAAATTGAAAAAGTTGTAGCTCCTGTTTGATAATCAACACCATTTGTTGCTGTTCCACTATAAGCAATATTTCCAGTTATATTAGAAGTTGTTTTGTTTGTTGGTGCAATTGTTATTTCAAAATTTGCATCCGTAGAAGGCTCACTTGCATCAGAAGTTTTTGCAATACTCAATGTATATGCATCTTCTCCGCCGTCAGTGATAGTCCAGTTATTCGGTGCACCAATTAAATTACTACGAGCTTCAGCTTCGTAATATTTAGAATTTCCTCCGTCAAATATAACATTTGATTGTAAATTTTGAGATTCCCAACCTGTTAGCAATGCATCATAATTTGAGGTTGATAGAGTAACTCCCTTAAACATATTACTAGCATTTGTCAAACCTGTTACATTCCAAGCGCTTAAATCTTGATTGAAACTTGTAGCACCTCGAAACATTCCTGACATATCACTAACTAATGAAGTAATCCAACTACTTAAATCTTGATTGAAACTTGTAGCACCTAGAAACATTTCCATCATACTTTCTACCTTAGAAGTGTCCCACAAACTTCCATTTTTTTGTAAGGAATTATTGAAACTAGTCGCATTACGAAACATACGTGCCATATCAGCTACATTTGCAGTATTCCATGAACTTATATTTTGATTAAAAGAAGAAGCACCACTAAACATATATTTCATATCTGTTACTTGTGAAGTATTCCATGAGCTTATATCTTGATCAAAGGAACTAGCTTCTTCAAACATATGTTTCATATCTGTTACATTTGAGGTGCTCCATGAACTTATATTTTGATTAAAAGAAGAAGCACCACTAAACATATATTTCATATCAGTTGCACTTGTCATATCCCATGAATTGATATTATTATCAAAAGATGAAGCATCATTAAACAAATAACTAAAATCTTCCACATTTGAAACATCCCAGTTATTTAAAGGCGTATTGAATGCAGTTGCATTATTAAAAACATTAACTAAGTGAGTTAAATGTGACACATCCCATGAATTAATATTTTGATTAAAGCTTGTAGCATCTCTGAACATATTATCTATATCCGCAAGACTTGTTGTAGTCCAACTACCTATCGGCTGATTAAATGCAATTGCTCCACGAAACATGGCATACATCGTTGTCACATTCGAAACGTCCCAAGAACTTATGTTTTGATTAAATGAACTAGCGCCATCAAACATACTTGCCATATTAGTTATATGTAAGGTATTCCAACTACTTAAATCTTCGTTAAAGCTAGATGCATCACGAAAGGCATATCTTAAACTAGTAACATTGGATAAATTAGGTACATCACTCGCACTCCCACCATCATTTGCTAAATTAGAGCAACCATAAAAAGCACCACTCATAGAATTCCAATGTGATGTCCCCCATTGATTTATTCCAGTTAACTTTTCTTTATCTCCTATATTATTGAAAAAAATTCTAGGAAATCCATTCCATGGGGTACCCAATGTCCCTGAATCATTTCTCGAAATAACTACTTTTCCATGATAAGCAGATGCATAACTACAAGTATAATCTCCAGTAGCTCCAGTTACTTCATTTATGCCATCATTATTACAATCTACATTGTAATTATAACCACCACCGTTAGTTGGTATTATAAACTGATTATTTCCATCACCATTTTGAGTATTTATGGTTATCACAAAATCATCTGCAGTATATGCAAACACATCCACTGAAAAACTAAGCGATGCACATAATACTACAAATACAAAAAAACTTTTCTTGAACATATTTTATATTATTTATATTTTAAAAGTATAATTTCAATAAATTATTTTTATCCAAAAAACAAAAACTTTTTATTTTAGTAATAGTCTCACGTAGATGAACGCAAAAATTTGATAACGTATAATACCATTTACAAAATTAATTTAATCCAATTTTTTACCACAGATTTGCACAGATTGACACAAATTTTTTTGATTTTTATCTCGCTGATTTCGCAGATAGACGCAGAAAACAACTTTGCGGAACTTTGCGTAAAACTTTGTGAGACTTTGCGGTTAAAAATTATCTGTGTAACTCTGTGTATAACTCTGTGATAATC
>JALWEZ010000248.1 GCA_027039165.1 Candidatus Moraniibacteriota bacterium | reverse complement strand
AAAATAGAAACTTAGATTTCAGAACCATCAATGAAAACTTTATTTATATTCACAAACTAAATGGTAGCTCTTGGAAAAATGCTTTAGATGATTTAGGGAAACAATATCAAAGCTTCAGGAGAAATGATTTATCAACAACTCCGGAATATCACAACATTAAAAACTATATTAAATTTAGCTGTAGTTGGAGAAAAATAAACAAAAAGAATTGGAATTTTGCCTTTGGTTTACCAATTCAGATTAATTCCAAAAAAGGAATTCCTTCATTATTAGGTTTACCACCTAAGAAAAACAGAAGAGGAAATATAATTCCAACCTCTATAGGTATTTTCAAAATAAAACACAACAGTGAAATTTTAGAAAGATTACCTTCTTCCGTTTGGTTTTCCATAAAAGAAAAAGATGGAAACTATCATGCAGTTTTAACCTACTTGGAAGGAAAATTATTCCCAGATGAAAATAACGACAAAGTGGTATTCCAGTTTGATAAAGACCTAAACCTGCAAAGAAAATGTGAAAATCCTCCTAAGAGTGTTGAAGTAGAATACGATGTAAATGATTTAAAACAAAGGGCTAAAGATTTTGTTAGTAGAGGAAGATAATATGTCCATAAAAACAAAATATCTTTTCCAATTAACAATTCCATCAGTGCAAAAGCTAATAACTGCGTCAAGAAAATCCCACGACCTATGGGCAGGTAGTTTTATTATTTCTTCTTTATTAAAAGAAACTGTAAAGCATTTGAAAGATAAGAAGAATATTGAATTTATAACCCTAATTTCCAATTCGAGAAAATATAAAATTGTTATAACTCTTATAAATCAATATCCTTTGAAAATTTTAAAATTTATAAAAGCAATAATTTACAAAATCTATGGCTTTACAATAGGCTCCATAACAAACTTTGTTAAATTGGAAACTAAGGTTGAATTTATATTTCCTCACGAAGATTTATTAAAGGAAGAAAAAAATGAAATAGCAAACGTTCCAAACAAAATTTTATTTACCATAAAAGCATCAAAAGATGAAATCAAAGAACTTGGGCAAAATTTAGAGAAAAGCATAAAAACGGAGCTGAAAAATTTAATGAGAACAAAATTTATTGAAGAAAAGCTACCTGAGATGAAGTGTGGTTCAAAAGAACTAATGGAATATCAGCTTGAAAATTTTATAAATGTAGTTTGGGGAGCTGTTCCTTTGGAAGAAAACGACTACATAGCTTCTTTAGACAAACTGGATAGATATATAGCCTACAAAAAATCTTCTATTTTACCAAATAGAAGATTTATAGAAAGCTACAAACTAATTGATTTGGAAAAAGAAAATCCTTTTGTAGAAGGGCTTAGCTTTGAACAGATTTATAAATATTTCATAGATGAAGAAGTCAAAGAACCTCACTTTGTAAAAGGAGCTTACAGGTGCACTCTCTGTGGAGATAGAATTATACTTGAAGCAACTGGGAATGATTATAAAGGAAATAATTTTTGGGAGCCTTTATGGGATGATAAATTCTTTTCCACAGGCGAAAGACTTTGCGGAGTATGCCTTGCAAAAAGAACATTTAAATTCGGAGGTTTCCCTTCTGTAAGTGAAATAGCAACAACTACTTTTAAACTATTTCTAAAAGATTACCCACAGATAATAGAGGAACTAATTAATATTATTAAATCTGCTGGGAAGGAAGAAAAATATTTTTCTAAAACTTCCCAAACTGTTCCAAAACTACAAAAGGAAAATCAATTAAAAGAATTATTAAAAATTGATGGAGAGTATCTAATACCTCAAGTCTGGGAAACTGATGAGCGAAGACCTGACATCGCAAAGAGACTAACGGATATTTACAAAAAACTAAACAAATTTCCTTCCGACAGCTTTGCCATTTTACTTATGGACGGCGACTCAATGGGGGCAAAGCTTAGAGTTCTTTCTGATATAAAAGAGCAAAAAGACTTAAGCAAAAAACTCTCAGAATTCACAACAGAAGTAAAGAAAATTGTAGAAAATGAAAATTACGGAAAACTTATATATGCAGGCGGGGATGATGTTTTAGCATTACTGCCTATAGAATTTGTTTTAAAGTGTGCAT
>JALWEZ010000247.1:6276-6488 GCA_027039165.1 Candidatus Moraniibacteriota bacterium | reverse complement strand
TGCTTACGAAGATGGTACTGAAGGAAGTGCCTCACATGCTGTAGTAGTTTCTGTGCCAGTAACTTCTCACCCAACTCCAGTTAATTATAGTTGTCAATGTGCTCCAAGTAAAACTCCTGCAGGAAGTCCTTGTTCAGCAAATAAACCTGAGAGAATAACAGCAGGAGGAGAAAAAATTTGTTGTAGTGATAGTCAGTGGGATGGTGTAAAGA
>JALWEZ010000247.1:0-6266 GCA_027039165.1 Candidatus Moraniibacteriota bacterium | reverse complement strand
GGTGGAAGTGTAATTCCTGTGCCTTAATAGAGCTTTCGTACAAAAAGCACAAATCATAAAAACAGTCCAAAAGACTGTTTTTTAGTTAAAGCTTAATTTAAAATAGTTAAATTTTTTAAAAAAATAGTATATTCCAATCCTAAAATGATACTGAAATTAAACTTACAATGTGAGCTATGTTTTTAAAATTTATTTAATCTCCTCGGTTAATTCCCCGATGCTTACATCGGTTTTTTGTGTTAGTATAAACACATGAAGACAAAACATATAAGAAAATCACACAATAAAACACTACTAATATACCACATAGTATGTCCAGCAAAATATAGAAGAAGGGTATTTACAAAAGAAGTATCAAAAACCTTAAAAGAGATTTGTCTAGAGTTCGGACCGGCATATGAAATACATTTTCTCGAAATAGGCATAGATGAAGACCATGTACATTTTCTCATACAAACAACTCCAAACAACTCTCTTTCAAATATAATCAAAAAGATAAAGAGCATCACTGCTAGATACATATTCAAACGCCATCCGGAAGTAAAAACAATGCTTTGGGGTGGTAACTTTTGGACATCAGGATATTATGCGGGTGCAGTAGGACAATTTGGTAATCTAGATATGATAACAAATTACGTAAAGAACCAAGATTTACCAAAATATCAACAGATTCACGTGGCTCAGCTAACATTATTTGATAATTGAACAAGTAAAGATGATACCCCGTTGCTTGCAGCGGGGTAGTTCATTGCAAGTAGTATTCATAATGATGTTCATAGGAGGGCATTGTAAATTATTCATCCATTTTAGCAAAATTTTTCTCTCTCAAGTATCATTTTGCACTATAAACGGACACCTATTTCAGTACCACCCAGCATTGGACAAGACTGAAATTTGTGTAAATTTGCATATTATGTTATCATTAAATAAAATATTAATATAGTAGCTAAATATTTACTATGTATTATTTTTTGAAACAGATTTTAATTTTTAAAAATGGTTGTCTGTTGCCATTGATTATTTAATATGACATACGATAAAGATATTCTTGACAAAATTGTAGAAGAAGTAAAACAAGAAGATAAAAATAAGAATGAAAAAAAGTCTAATGAAGACAAAGTTAGTGAACAAAAAGATAATTTAGAAAATTCCAAGCAGACAACTGAAAAAAAAGTTGATATGGAAAAATTACTTGAAACAGATAATACTAAAATATTGCAAGTAGGAGATGTAGTAAAGGGAAAAATAAGTGATATTAGCGGTAGTATAGTTTACGTTGATTTAGGAGGAATAGGAATAGGAATGGTTATTGGTAGAGAAGCTAAGAGTGGCTTGAGTACGGATTCTAAATTAGGTATTGGTTCAGAAATTGAAGCAGTTGTGACTGATTTGTATAATGAAGATGGATATATAGAATTATCTATTCGTGAGGCATCATATGAAAGAGCTTGGGATGATCTTCGCGAGAAGAAAGAAAAAGAAGAGACTGTCAAGACAAAGATTCTTGAAGCAAATAAGGGTGGTTTGATTGTGGAGATAAATGGAATAACAGGATTTCTTCCAGTTTCTCAATTAGCTAGCAATAATTATCCAAGAGTCGAGGATGGAGATAGAAATAAAATATTGGAACTTTTAAAACAACTTACAAACAAAGAATTAGGTGTTAGAATTTTGGATGTTGATCAAGAAGAAGAGAAATTGATAGTTTCAGAAAAAGCCGCTCATTCAGATCAAGAAAGGAAAGCTATAACAAAACTTAAAGTTGGAGGTATAGTAGAGGGAGAAGTTAGTGGAGTAGTTGAATTCGGTGCATTTGTTAAATTTCCTATTAGTAATGGAGATGATACTCAATCATTAGAAGGATTAGTGCATATATCAGAAATTGCATGGCAATTAATAGATAATCCAAAAGAACTTATGAAAGTTGGGGAAAAGGTCAAAGCAAAGATTATAGGAATAGATGATACCAGAATTTCTTTGTCTATTAAGGCTTTGTTAAATGATCCCTGGAATTCTATAGAAGAAAAATACAAAATAGGTAAGGTTTATAAAGGTAAAATTGATAAAATAAATCCTTTTGGTGCATTTGTTTATTTAGATAAAGATATACATGGATTAGCTCATGTTAGTGAGTTTCAAGAAGCTTTCCCAAAGAAAAAACTTGAAGAAACAGTAGAGCCTAATAAAGAATACGCTTGGAAAGTGCTTTCAATAGAGTCTAAATCACATAGAATGGGATTGGTTTTAGTAGATGGAGAAGAGGCTAAAAAGGTTTTGGAAACTAAAGAAAAAAGTGAATAATTCGGATAGCATTATGGTGCACAAAAGAAACCTTTGTAAATTTTGCAAGGGTTTCTTGTTTAATGAATATTAAAATATTAAAATGATTAATAATAGATTATTTATTATCTCAGGACCTTCTGGTGCAGGAGAGGACTCGATAATTCAAGGATTGTCAGATAAAATGAATATAAATAAGGCAATAACTACAACTACAAGAGTGAAAAGAGAGGGGGAAATTGATGGAGTTGATTATTACTTTATAAGTAAGGAGCAATTCCAAAAAAATATAGATGAAGGGAAGATGGCGGAATATGCTGTGCATTATAATAATAATTATTATGGTGTAACAAAAGAGGAACTTAGTAGAATACAAAATGATGATTCTATTGGTATTTGGAAGATTGATTATAAAGGTGTTGAGAAAGCAAAAGAGATGTTTCCGGGAATAATTGCAATATTTATAATGGCTGAATCTATTGATATATTAAGACAACGCTTAAGAAATCGCTCAGATGTTACAGAAGAATATATACAAGAACGTATGAAGTATACTGAAGAGTGGTTAAATCATTCAAATATTTATGACTATACTGTTATAAATAAACAAAATAAATTAAGTGAAGCAATTACAGATGTGGAAAATATAATAAAATACCATCTTAAAAAAGATAAATTAGAAAAGTGAAAAATTTACTAAAACATATTCAAACTGTCAATAGCGTTGAAAAAATGTGGACATATAATGATATCATAGTGCTTGGTGTTAGTGGTGGTTCTGATAGTATGAGTTTAATGGATATTTTTAATTTGCTAAAAAAAAAGAAATATATAAAAGAAATAATAGTAGCTCATGTTAATTATAATTTAAGGGGAAAGGATTCTATTCGAGACGAAAAAATTGTTAGAGAATTTGCAAAAAAAATAAACGTGCCTATTGAGGTGTTGTCTGTAAGTAAAAATGCTGTTGGGAAAAATGAGAATGATTGGCGAAATATTCGATATGATTTTTTTGTAGATGTATTTAAAAAGTATAATGCGGATGCTATTGCACTAGCTCATAATAAAAATGATCAAGCGGAAACATTACTACTAAATTTATTTCGAGGCAGTGGTTTGGAGGGTTTGCGTGGCATGTCTTACAAAAATAATAAAATAATAAGACCACTGCTTAAAGTTACAAAAGATGAAATAAGAGAACATTGTAAAAAAAGAAATATAGAATATTCTGAAGATTACACAAATAAAGATACTATTTTTCTTAGAAATAAGATAAGAGTAGAATTGTTACCATATTTAGAAAAAGAATATAAGTCAAATATAATAGATTTATTATCAAAAACAGCGTTCATATTAGCGCAAGATTATGATAGCTTAGAAAACAAAGGTGAAATCTGGACTTATTCTGGAAAGAAAGCAGAATGTGATAGAGAAGAATTTTTGAAATTATCTATTGGTACACAAAGAAGGGAGCTTAGAAATATTATAAAAAATTTAACAGAAAGTAAGTATAAAAAATCATTTAATGCCATTGAAGAATATAGAAAAACGATACTTAGTGATAAAAATAAATCAAAAGTAATATTAAATAATAACTTGAAATTTGAACAAAAAAATGGTAAAGTAAAGTTTATGTTAGTATGAATTAAATTTTATATTAGCGTTGATTTTAAAAGTGTAATTCTAAATTAAATAAAATAATATAATGGAAAAATTAATGAAAAATATTTCTTATGTAATACTAGTATTAATAATGATAGCTGGTATTTCTATTTTGGCTAATAGCAAGGGAGGGCCTACGGAAGATATTACTTTAAATACGCTTGTAAATGAGATAAATGAAGGAAAGGTTAAGAAAATTACAGTTGATGGAAATGATTTACTAGTAGTTCTTAAGGATGGGGATAAAAAACAAAAAGCACATAAAGAAAGAGAAGCTGGAATCACAGAAACACTTTCAAATTTAAAAGTAGATAATAATAAACTTAAAGAAGTAGCATTTGACGTAAAAGTTCCATCTAAAGCCATGAAAGTTGCTGGAGGTATATTTGCTATAATTGCACCAGTTTTGCTTATAGGAGTACTTATTTGGCTATTTATGGGTAAGGCTATGAAAGGTAATAATAAGGCGCTTTCTTTTGGAAATAGTAAAGCTCGAATGATTGATCCAAAAGATAAAAAAAAGAGAGTTACTTTTAAGGATGTTGCAGGAAACAAAGAAGCAAAAGAAGAGTTATTAGAAATTGTAGATTTTTTAAAAGATCCAAAAAAATTTAAAAAATTAGGTGCAAAAATTCCAAAAGGAGCGCTTTTACTTGGAAAACCAGGAACTGGTAAAACTCTTATGGCAAAAGCAGTAGCAGGTGAGGCTGGTGTTCCATTTTTTACAATTAGTGGTTCAGAGTTTGTGGAGATGTTTGTTGGAGTTGGTGCTAGTAGGGTTAGGGATTTATTTAAGCAAGCAAAAAAGCATGCACCAGCTATTATATTTATAGATGAAATTGATGCAGTTGGTAGACAAAGAGGAACTGGAATGGGGGGAGGAAATGATGAAAGAGAGCAAACTCTAAATCAAATACTTGTTGAAATGGATGGTTTTGAAACAGATGCTGGAGTTATAGTCATAGCGGCTACAAACAGACCAGACGTGCTTGATGCAGCATTACTTAGACCTGGTAGATTTGATAGACGTATAACCATAGATTTGCCAGATATTTCTGATAGGAAAGCGATGCTTGATATCCATGCAAAGGAAAAACCTTTAGAAAGCGATGTTGATTTAAATAGAATTGCACAGAGAACTCCAGGATTTTCTGGAGCAGATCTTATGAATCTTATGAATGAAGCAGCGCTTTTGGCAGGTAGGCGAGATAAGAAAAAGATTTCTATGGATGAAATTACAGAAGCTATTGAAAAAGTCATGATAGGACCCGCTAGAAAAAATAAGAGAATGAATAAGAAAGAAACTGATATTGTGGCGTATCATGAAGGAGGGCATGCTTTGGTTGGTGCAAGTTTAGAGGGTGCTGATCCAGTTCAAAAAGTTTCTATAATTTCTAGAGGTGGCGCAGGAGGCTACACTTTGTCTGTGCCAGAAAAAGACACTACACTTAAAGCTAAATCATATTTTATAGATGAATTAGCTATGCTACTTGGTGGATATGCAGCAGAAGAATTAATTTTTGGTGAAACTACAACAGGTCCTTCAAATGATATAGAAAGAGCGACTGCGCTTGCTAGACAATATGTAACTAGATATGGGATGAGTGAACTTGGACCTAGAACATTTGGTGAAGATAATAGTAATCCTTTTTTAGGACGAGCAATGGCTACAGAGCATCGTGATTACTCAGATAAAACAGCAGAAGAAATTGACAGAGTAGTAACTGAACTTGTAGAAAACGCTAGAAGAACTGCAACAAAAATTCTCAAGGATAAAAGGGATAAATTAGATGAGATAGCAAAAACATTGTTAAAACAAGAAACGATAGAAAAAGATCAATTTGACGCAATTATAGCTGGAAAAGAGTGGAAAGAGCCAAAAAAGGAAACGAAAGAAGAGGATAAAAAAAAGACCAGTGAAGAAAAAGAAGATTCAAAAAAAGAAACTGATAAAAAAGATACTAAAAAAGTCATAAAGAAAAAGGCGTAGATAGAATCAAAAAACGTAACTATTTACGTTTATACTGAAGCAATTCTACATAAAAACGAGTTGTCCGACATACATTTTTACAATTTAATATTTAGATAAAAATAATGAATTTTATTGAAAAAAAGGATAAAATTACTTCGTAAATATAGTGTTTTCATACAAAGTAGTAGCTATAGATAAGTGATGGTAATACAATATTTTTGTTAACAATGCGAATTACGAATTAAAAAATAAAGTTTTTACTTGATACCACATTATTGCAGACATAAGCATTGAGATTGTTCCATCAATTGAACGAGCTAATGAACAATTTAAACCAAAACGCGTTTTGATT
>JALWEZ010000246.1 GCA_027039165.1 Candidatus Moraniibacteriota bacterium | reverse complement strand
AATGTTGATATTAATCAGGCACTATTGATTTTGATTAATCAAGAAAAGAAAAAAAACATAAAAAGAATTTTACTGAGTATCAGGGATGAAATAATAAAAGGAAAAACTTTATCTGAATCTTTTAATAAAACCGGCAAGTTTTCTACATACGAATATTTAAGTATTAAAATTGGAGAGGAGACTAATAATCTTGATGTAATTTTCAAGGAATTAGAAAAATATTATGAAAGAAAGATTAAATTAAAACGACAAATAACCTCAATTTTAACTTATCCTATTTTTGTAATACTAACAACTTTTGTCGTATTAGGTTTTATGTTGAATAATGTTGTCCCTATGTTTGAATCAATTTTTAAACAGTTCGGTGGCGATCTTCCGGATATAACAAAAAAGATTATATTCTTGTCAGAGCACTTTAATTATTTTGCAACTATTAGTTTGATCATATTGTTTTTATTAATATCTGCTCATTTTTTTCTTAGAAAAAGAGAAGCTTATAGGAGTATTACATCCAATATTTTATTACATTTGCCATATATCGGAAACGTGTTTAAAACTTTTTATTTTGCACGATTTAATTATTCAATGAGTTTGTTATTGAGTAGCAAGATTTCATTAATTTCTTCATTAACAATGGTTAAAAAAATGATTTCATATTATCCTATTGAAAAAACACTCGATTCAATAGAAAAGGATATTATAAAAGGAGAAATGTTTTCAAAAGCTATGAAAAAACATAAGATTTATCCCAATAAAATTATTACTTTGGTTAAAGTTGGTGAAGAAACAAACCAACTTGAAAAAGCATTTAAGACTTTGTCAGATAATTATGATGCTGATTTAGAATACCAAACCAAAATTATGGGAGTTGTTTTAGAACCATTGATGATTATAATTTTAGGTATTATTGTCGGATTTATTATGGTGGCTATGTATTCGCCTATGTTTAATTTGAGCAAAATATTAGGAAAATAAAATAAAGATTTATTATATTTGTTGTGAACTAAAAATAGAATTATGGAAAAAAATAAAAAACATTTGAAGTCAAAACCTTTATTGAATTCATACTCGCTGACAGAAATTTTAATAGTTTTAGCTATCATTGGGATATTAATTATGTTGGCACTACCCAATCAAACATCTGTAGTTGCTCAAGCAAAGTCAATAGAAGCACAAACAATGTTAAATCATTTGTATGGTTTAGAAAAAAATTATTTTTATCGATTTTCAAAATATGAATCAGACTTACAGAAAATAGGATTTGAACCTGTTCCAACTTTAGATGAGGGAGGACAAGCTGTTTATAAAATTGAAATTGTTAAAGCCGGTACCAATTTTTTTAAGGCACGTGCAACTGCTGTTTCCGATTTTGATGGTGATGGGAACTTTAATACATGGGAAATAGATCAAAACAATCATTTAGTTGAAGTGATAAAAGACTAGAATATGTTTTTGATAAATCTTTTTTTGATTATTATTTTGTTAATTATTTTTATCCAAGATTATTTATCTCGTAAAGTTCATATTGTTTTGTATCTTGTTTTAAGCCTTTTGTCTTTGTGGCATTTTTTTTATAATAAAACAAGCTTAAAAAATCTATTATTTTCATTTCTTTTTATTTTTATTACTTTTTTTCTCTTATGGATATACATATCTTTTAAAGAAGGTGATATAGTCAATTTATTTGAAAATCATATTGGTATTGGGGATTTAATATTTTATATTGCTATTTTTATCTTTCAAACTCGAACCCATTCACACTTCTTCAAAGCAACTGCCAAAAGCAGACTTTTTAGAATGAAAAAGAGACAAGATGAAGATGAAGATGACGAAGATGATTATATTTTTGAGCATTTAGGAAATATAACTAATTTTATAGCTATGTTTATATTCATTTTACTAATAGGAATACTTGCAGAAGTTTTTGCCTCTGATGGAATTATTATTGCCAAAGAGCAAGGTATCTCCACAGGATTAGCAGGGCTAATTATTGCAATAATAGCCGTAGCACCAGAGTTACTCACCGCAGTAAAAGCTGCTAGAGATGATGAAATCCAAAGAGTTATCAATATCGCTATGGGAGCTTCAACAGTATCTATTATGCTAACAG
>JALWEZ010000245.1 GCA_027039165.1 Candidatus Moraniibacteriota bacterium | reverse complement strand
CTTACAGAGATACACAATTTTTGAAAATTATAGGAAACGAGCTTTTTGTAGATAAGGAAAAAGAAATTAAAAGCTTGCTTCCGGCTTATACTTATTTCTCTACCTCAAGTTTTGAGTTAAAAATGAAAGGTGGGGGCGGTATTTTGAAAACATTAAAAAATATTTTTTTATTAAATACTATAAAAACTAATAAATATGAAGCATTGTTTGAAGAAGTTAAAAAATTGTTAGAATTAAAAAATCAAATTGAGTCTGTAGAAGAAGCTACTGAGCATTTTTTGAAGGATTACGAAACTATTTTTGAGATTAATTTATTAGCTGGATTGTCTTTTAAAAAAATAGAATTACTGCTTAAAAAAGAGCCTGTATCTGTAACAAGTATTTTGGATAATCAAGGTTTTTTCATTTCTTTAGAAAAATTTGACGTCAATGTTCCTAAAAATCTCAAAGGCAATTGTTTGGATATTATGGACGAAAGTAAATTAGTTCAAAAAAAATTTGGAACAAAAAACAGTGATAAACATATCCAAAATTGGTGGAATTCGCTTTCAGAATATAAAAAAAATTTATTAGAGGAAAGAATAAAAGAAATGATTTTTTATAATTATTTAAGAGAACTTGGAAGAAATTTAACAGTTAAAAATTTAAATACTTTGAGAAATGAACTTTTTAAGTATGCAAAAAGTAAAAAATTTAAAAACGCTTCTAATATATATTTTTGCCCACTTTTTTCTCTTTGCAATGAAAAAACAGCTATAAATAATAAGAAAAAGTATCACTTATTTGATATATTTAACTTTCCAAACAAAATAACACATTCTTTTAGTTTTAAGCAAGTAGAATTAGAAGGTGTATCATTTGGAAAAGCTACTGGAAAACTGCAAAACATAGAATTTTTAAAAAATAATGATACTAGTAGTGAAAAAATAATTTTATATACAGAATTTCTATCTCCGCAAATTACGCAGTATTTTGATAAAATAGTAGGTATTGTTTCAGAAAATGGCGGAATGCTATCTCATTTATCTATAATTGCTCGTGAACAAAAAATTCCTATTGTCACAGGCTTTAGACTAGGAAAAGACAATATTCAACTTGGAGATATGATTGAAATAAATGGAGAGAAGGGAAGTGCTACAAAAATGTAAAAATAATAGATTTTCTATTTTATTAAGTATGGTGTATAATGTAAATAAGTAATTAATATCTAAAAATATGAATAAAAATAAAAAAAATTCAGAAAATAGACATCACCTATTGCTTTTTGCAATATTTGCTCTTATGGTTGGATTGTTTTTGGCAGATTATGTAGCGCATGCTGCGTAATAAAAGGCATGTTTAATTTAACATTCTTATTTATTGGTAAGAATGTTTTTATTTTGAATAAATATATACGGGAGTGCCAATATCAGCCCATTGGTAAATTATTTTTGAATCTTCATCCGTGTGTCTTACGCATCCAGGAGATACAGCTTTATCTATGTTCTTTATGGACTCCTTACCTCCCTGGGGACTTTTTGGAAACTTTGGATTATTGGCAGACCACTCTACTAAGCCATGTAAACCATACATTCCATCTTTTGTAAAAGCCATCCAGTAAGGTAAAAATACGTCAAAGGTATTTGAAAGTGGTTTTATAGCTTTGTTTTCTACTTTAAAAAGACCTTGTACGGTTGGTGTATCATCTGCTCCAGGAGAATTTATGAATTGATGTACTATTTCACCATCGTTATAGAGTGTAGTTACATGAGATTTGAGATTTATGTCTATATATTTTCCGTCTCCAATGTGTGGAATCGTGGACTCTGAAGCAATTTTTAATCTTTTTTTGTAATCAAACGGCCATTGTTCTGGTTTATTTGGTATAACGTGCATAGATAACTTTCCCAAAGAAGTCAAAACAGAATATTTATTAGAATATTTTCCAAAAACTTCTAAGTCAAGCTTTTGTTTTGTTTTTATAGGTTTTTTTAGTGCTATAGTTAATGAATTATTATCTGAATTAAAGTCTTTGTATAAAATATCGTTATTAGAAATTTTCACAAAAAATTCATAATTCAAAATATTTTTATCAAAAAATATTCTCATTATTTTATCATCTTCTAGGGTAATAT
>JALWEZ010000244.1:1066-6526 GCA_027039165.1 Candidatus Moraniibacteriota bacterium | reverse complement strand
TCATTGTTGTGTACTGAAAAATAAACAGACTCAGAAGTAAGTACACATTTCAAAAATCCAAGATTTACTATTACTAAATCCTCGTAAGGTAATATAGTAGAGACCTGAAGAGGAGAAAAAACGGGCCTCAAATCACGAGTGTTTAAATCTTTAAACAGAGAACAAAAAGACGCCCTAGAAAAATCTTTTTTAGAAATCTCACCATCTTTAGTTAAATATAACATTTTCATATAGTATAATAATATCAATATTATGATTTATAGTCAATTTCAAGTACTTCATATAAATTTTTGAAAATTTTTGAAAATAGTGTATAATTACTGTAAAATGCTAATATATATCACTATGAAATGTCCATTTTGCAAAAAACCTCAAAATACAAAAGTAATTGATAGCAGGATTACAAAATTTGGTGCTGTGGTTAGACGCAGAAGAGAATGTTTGAAATGTAAACAACGTTTTTCTACACGCGAAGAAATAGAAATAGCTAGATTAAAAGTGATAAAAAGAGATGGAAGTAAACAAGAATACAACAGAAAAAAGATAGAGTATGGACTTAGAAACGCTTTACAAAAAAGACCGGTAAGTGAAGAAAAATTACAAAAATTACTGAGTGCAATAGAAAGAAGTATTCAAGCATTAGAAAAAAGAGAAGTTAAAAGTAAAGTTATAGGAAGAATTGTGATGGATCACTTAAGAGGCGTAGATGACGTTGCTTTTATAAGATTTGCTAGTGTTTATAAATCCGTAGGTTCTGCTAATACTTTCAATAAAGTAGTTCAAGATCTTTTAGATAAATAAACTCTATGGAAATTATAAAAATAAAAGTAAAAGTGAAAACTAATGCTAAAATAGATTTAGTAGAAGTTACTCAGAAAGATTTTTTGAAAGTTTATACAAAAGCATCTCCTGTAGACAATAAAGCAAATAAAGCACTTCAAAAAATTCTTGCAAAGCACTATAATGTGCCAAAAAGCTCAGTTTTGATAACTAAAGGAGCTTTATCTTCAACTAAAATTTATGAAATAACCCTAGATGATTAAAAAGATAAATTTGCCACACATTTCTCAATTAGTTACGGCTATTTTTGGCGGACTTATACTTGGGGTAGGTGTAAAGCTTTGGGATATAATTAACCTCGATTATTTGCTTTTTTTAAGTGGAGTAATTTCTTTTGTTGTTTTATTATTTTTTTATAGAAATCAAAATTCTTGGATTTTTGTTTTGCTTATTTGTGGAGTTTTGATAGGATTTTTGCATGTATCAAGTGCTCTGGATTATGTTGATAATTCCAAAAATAATACAAAAATAAGTGATGAATTTACTTTAGTTTCACAACCTGTGCGTAGCGGAAGATTTTTAAAAATATTTGGATTTTCCAAAGGACACGAAAAAGTTCTTTTGACTTTCTCAAAGCACTCAAACTTGGAGCAAGGAGACAAGGTAAGTGTTGAGTGCACTCTAAAATCTCCAGAGAAATTTAATAATTTTGATTATCCTAAGTATTTACTTATGCAAAAAGCTAACTATATTTGCGGAGTAAGTTCTTACAAAAAAGTGGGGCGGGAGAATAGTTTTTTAAATAAAATTGCATTTACTCGTAGAATACTAGAATCAAATATTTCAAAAATGATGCCCGCACCAGAATCTGGACTTGCAAATGGACTGATTTTTGGTGGTAGCAATGAATTAAGCGCAGATTTACAAAACTCTTTTGCACTTACTGGAATGACTCATATTGTTGCTGTGAGTGGTTATAATGTGAGCGTTATTGTGTTTATAGTTATTGAATGTGGAATTTTTCTAGGTCTTTGGAGAAAACAAGCTGTATTTTTTTCAATTGTTGCAGTCTTGATTTTTGTTGCAATGATAGGATTTCCTGCTTCTGGAATTCGGGCAGCTGTTATGGGTATAATTGTACTTTTTGCAACTGTTTTTGGTAGAAGGGCACATTCTTTTAATTTAGTTATTCTAGCTTGTGCAGGCATGCTTTTGTGGAGTCCACTTCAGCTTCGCTATGACATCGGTTTTCAATTGTCTTTTTTGGCAGTAATTGGAATTTTAACTCTTTATCCATTTTTTGAAAAAATAATTATAAAAAAGCACAAAATTTTTGGCTTAAGTGAGATACTTTTTCTTACAGTTAGCGCGCAAATATTTGTTTTGCCCATAATTTTAATTAATTTTCACATCTTATCCCTTTCTTCACTTATTACAAATTTACTAGTTTTACCAATTCTTCCTCTTACTATGCTTTTTGTTTTTGTCGCTTCTGTTTTTTCACTAATTACATTTTCTCTAGCTTATCCATTTATTTGGCTTGCTTATTTTTTGCTTTTTTGGGAAATATCAGTTATAGAATTTTTTGCGCATCAAAATTGGAATACTATATACATAAATAATTTTTCAAATACTTTAGTAATTTTTTACTATATTGCTTTATTTGGTATAATGTATTATCTTAAAAAGAGAATTAAAGCACTAAACTTATAATCATGAAAATATTTTTTAGGGTAGTCATTTCACTAGGACTTATAATTTCTCTTGTGTCTGGAGTTGTGATATATCAACTACACAAATTTAGTAAAACTCAAGTTATTTTTCTAAATATTGGACAAGGAGATTCTATTTTACTTACAGAAGGGGACTATCAAATTTTGATTGATGGAGGATCAGATGGCAAACTCTTACAAGAGAAGCTTAGTAGATATATGCCTTTTTGGGATAGGACAATTGATGTGGTGATTGCTACACACCTAGATGATGATCATGTAAGTGGTTTAGTTGATGTTTTGAAAAATTACAAAGTACATGAATTTTGGTATTCAAATACCAAAAAAGATACAGATACAGCACGTGCGTTAAAGTTTTTTATAAATAAATTTCACATTCAAACTCATGAGCCTATTTATGGAGACAAAATTTCTTTTGCTTCTGGAGCTAATTTTTCTGTTATTTATCCTATAATTAGAGATGATTTTTATAAAAATTTAACTGACGCTAATCAAACAAGTATAACAGGCATTTTTCAAGTAGGGCAGGAGAAATTTTTTCTTGGAGGGGATTTACCCAAAGAAATTGAAGATAGATTAAATTTAGATCAGAGTATAACAGTTTTGAAAGCTGGACATCACGGCTCAAGAACTTCTACTTCGGAATTGTTTTTGGATAGGATAAAACCAAGAGACACTATAATTTCTGCAGGAAAAGATAATAAATATGGTCATCCTCATAAAGAAGTCATTCAAAATCTTATGAAACATAATGTACAGATATTTAAAACTTATGAAAATGGCACTATAATTTACAGTTGTTCAGATAAATGTAAAATTTCTTTTGGATTGTAAAAAGTAAAAGAAAAAGTTTGTAAAAATATATTAAATATTCTTGTATAAAAGTTGCAAAGTTATATTTTTATGATATAATTTTATATGTGATAAGTAAATAAATAAACGTTATGACAGAGGAAAATAATGAAAAGCAAAGTGAAAAAAAGTCTTTTGTGCCAGTTGTTATTTTGGCAATCGTGGTTTTTGGTATAGTAGGATATTTATATAACTCAAAAAACAAAGATAATCCAAAAGATGCAAATTCAAAGACAGAACAGAGTGATAAAAAAGATGATAAATTAAAAATTGATGTAAATGATGATAAACAATGGGCAGACGCAATGGGTTATATCATAGGAAAGCAAATTAAACCAAGTCTAAAGCCTCAATTATTAGTAGAAGATCCTAAAAAATATGAAAAATATGTATTAAAGGGTATAAAAGAAGCTTTTGATGAAAAAGATGGTAAAGAAAAGTTTACAATTGAAGAAATTCAAAAGATTTTGGAAGCTAGAGGTGAAGTTGCAGAAAAAAGATTAAAAGACATGGGAGAGAAAAATAAGAAAGCTGGAGAGGAATTTGTAAAAAAGTATGAAAAAGAAGAAGGAGTTGAAAAAACCAAAGGAGGAACACTTTACAAAAAACTTAAGGAAGGGGAAGGAGAAGTAGTAGGTAAAAACATAGCAAAAGTTAATTATGTAGGAAAGCATATAGACGGTAAAGAGTTTGATAGTTCCAAAAAACATGGCGATAAACCAGTACCGTTTACTTCTGATAGAATTTTACCTGGTTTAGGTGAAGCTTTAGAACTTATGAAAAAGGGCGATAAATGGGAAATTATAGTTCCAGTGGATTCAGCTTATGGAGAGCAATCTCCTCCAGGAATTGAACCAAATGAGGCTCTTATATTTGAAATAGAAATTGTAGATATTGAGGAGAAAAAAGAACAACCAAAAGTTTCTGATAAAGCTCCAAAATTTCAAACAGTAGAAACTATAGAAGCAGAGAAGAATAAGGAAAAAACTCAAGCTCAAAAATCTACTAAAGATAAGAAATAGATTTTAGTAAATAAAAAACAGTGTAGTTCGTGTAGCCACGCTGTTTTTGTTTTGAAAAAACTATACAAGTGTTGCAAAGTAATCTTCTAAAGTTTCAGCTCTTCTTATAAGTTTGAATTTGCCATTTTCTTTTAGTAATAATTCAGCAGGTCTGAGTTTTGCATTGTAATTAAAACCCATTGCATGTCCGTGTGCTCCAACATCATGAATAACCAATAAATCGCCAATTTCTATATTTTTGGGTAATCTTCTATCTATTGCAAATTTGTCATTATTTTCACACAGAGATCCAGTTACATCAAAAATTTCTTTATTAATTTCATTTTTGTTATCTAAAATACTTATATGATGGTAAGCTCCATACATACCTGGCCTCATAAGATCAGCCATTGAAGCATCAGTTCCTATGTAGTTTTTGTAAATATTTTTCTTGTGTAAAACTTTGGTAACTAAATATCCATAAGGTCCAGTTATCATTCTACCCATTTCAACGTAGATATTGAGTTGTTTCTTTCTAGAAATAAACATTTTTTTGTATATTTTTTTGATTTCTTTTGAAATTAGCTTAAAATTAACCTTCTTTTCGGCTGGCTTATATGGAATTCCAATACCGCCTCCTAAGTTAACAAATTCAAAATTTATGTTTAATTTTTGCTCAATTTCTAAAATAAGTTCAAATAAAAGTTTGGCAGTTTCTACAAAATACATTGGATTTAGTTCATTTGATGCAACCATTGTGTGCAAACCAAATCTTTTTACACCAGATTTTTTGAGTAAATCATAAGCTTCAAATAACTGCTCTCTAGTCATTCCATATTTTGCTTCCTCAGGTTTCCCTATAAAAGCATTGCCTTTTTTAAGTGGTCCTGGATTATATCTGCAACACGTAACTTCTCCAATTTCTCCAATGTTTTCTAAGAAATATGGAATGTGACTTATATCGTCAAAATTTATAATTGCGCCGAGTTCTTTTGCTTTTTTAAAATCTTCTAATGGTGTGTTATTGGAAGTAAACATTATTTCTTCACCTGTCATTTTAGTTTTTTTGAGCCAAGATTAATTCACCTATAGAA
>JALWEZ010000244.1:0-1056 GCA_027039165.1 Candidatus Moraniibacteriota bacterium | reverse complement strand
GCTTTTTCCAACTTCATTTTTGCTATTATTTCGGCGGCTGATTTTGCTTTTGTTGATGCATAAATTTTTGCAAGTTTATCAAGATTTTCATCTTCTATTTTTTTTATTTCTTTTAATCTTTTATCTAATTGTGTTCTTAAATCTTCCAAATATTTTTGTTTGGCAGTTAAATCTTGTTTTAAAATATTTAAATATGAGGGTTTGGACATGCTTTTAGTGCAAAATACTCTTTGAAATTTGTGTTCCATGAAAAAGCTTCCAAGAATTCTTTTGTATTTTTTCTTATTGCTTTTTCATCGTAGATATAAAAAGGAGTTTTAAATTTTTTCTCCAATTTCTCTATTTGTTTTTTGGAAAATGGTATAGTTTTCATAATTATAATTGAAGTTGTTAATAATATAATTTTAACATAGAATTTTTATGTTTAGAAAATATGCGCTTGCATTACAAAAATTTTGACAAATATGTTTTTTTATTATATACTAGCATTACAGCGTATGTATTTATGCTAGTACTTTAACAATAAGGATAAAAAATGAAAGTTTATAAACACACACTTTCAAATGGTATAAAGGTGGCATTATTGCCTATGGAATGTATGACTACTGCTACTATGGTGGTGGAAGTCAAGACTGGCTCTGGACATGAAGTAGCTGAAGAAAATGGAATTTCACACGTTATAGAGCATATGCTTTTTAATGGGACAAAAAATTGTTCTAAACAAGAATTTGAGCTTAAAAAATTTCGCATAGCAGCAGATATAATAGCTCACACATTTAAACAATCTACTAGGTATTATATAAAAACAGCTTCAGTTAATATAATGGATGCTATAGATTTATTACAAGATATGATAGTAAATCCTGATTTTTCTAAGCAAACATTAAAGGGAGAAAAGGGTGTAATAATCCAAGAAAAAACAACTAGAGAAGAAGACATAAGTTTTGTTATGAGTAATAAATTAGAGGAACTAATGTTTGGCAAAGAACATCCGCTCAGTAAAGATATAATTGGTCCAGAAGAAAATATATTAAATTTTTCTAGAGAGGATTTAAT
>JALWEZ010000243.1 GCA_027039165.1 Candidatus Moraniibacteriota bacterium | reverse complement strand
ATGTAATAATATAAATATTGGACAAAATTATATGTAGCAATAATTCAATAAATAGGAGAAAAAATGAAAGACTTGTTTCTTTGGGTTTTTCGGGTTGTTTTGGTGCTTTTTTTATCGAGTATTTTAAAGATAGAATTAGCATTAGATGATTTATCAGCAGTCGGTATATCAATTTTGATATTAGTGATAAGTACTTTTTTGGGAATATTTGTTTATGGTTTTTTAAAACCTATAATTAGTTTTGTAGTATGGATTGTAGGTGTGCAATACATAGAAATAGTTTCTGTTATTTGTACATATCTGATTATCTCAACAATCGCTCTCTCATTGGTAAATGTAATTATATCGATGAATTAATATATAAGCTGTTTAATAAAAATTTATTAAACAGTTTTCATTTTGGTTATTTTTTGAGTTTTTTTAAAAATGGTGTATTATAGTAAGTAAATAACTTAATAGAAAGATAATAAATAAATATGAAAAAGCGAAATGTTTTGTATGTGTGGATGATGACTATATTTAGTGTGATTTTGTTTTCAGCAGATGCTTATGCAGAGCAAAAAGCAGAGTCAAGTTATTGCAGAGGAGTTGATTATTCTTCGGCTCGTAATGATTATGGTGGATTTTATAATGCACCTAATTATCCCAATGGAAATACTTTTGCAATTCTGAAGCCAGACGGTTCAATTACAGCCTGGGGCTTTTCTGGAAAAGGAGTAAGTGGCGCTCCAACTGATAAGGGTTACAAAGAAATTTATTCAACACACGAAGCGTTTGCAGCTCTAAAAGAAGATGGTTCAATCACAGCTTGGGGTGCTTCTTTTGCTGGTGGCTCTGGCGCTCCAACTGACAAAGGTTACAAAGAAATTTATTCAACAGAATATGCTTTTGCAGCTCTAAAAGAAGATGGTTCAATCACAGCTTGGGGTGATTCTGACGATGGTGGTTCTGGTGCTCCAACTGATAAGGGTTACACAAAAATTCTTTCTACAAGCAGAGCTTTCGCAGCCATGAAATCAGACGGATCAATTACGTCTTGGGGTTATATTTTAGCTGGAGGAAGTGGCGCTCCAACTGATAATGGTTACACAAAAATTTATTCAACAGATGGTGCTTTCGCAGCTATGAAACCAGATGGTTTAATTGTGTCTTGGGGTGATCCTGAATATGGTGGTTTTGGTGCTCCAACTGATAAGGGTTACACAAAAATTTATTCAACAAGTGGTGCTTTCGCAGCTATGAAGCCAGACGGTTCAATTGTGTCTTGGGGTGATTCTGAAAGAGGTGGCACTGGTGCTCCTACTGACAATGGTTACATAAAAATTTATTCAACAGATGATGCTTTTGCAGCTATAAAACCAGATGGTTCAATTGTGTCTTGGGGTGATCCTCTAGCTGGAGGAAGTGGCGCTCCAACTGACAAAGGTTACAAAGAAATTTATTCAACAGGTGGTGCTTTTGCAGCTCTAAAAGAAGATGGTTCAATTGTAGTATGGGGTAATGGTAATTATGGTGTTTTTGGAGCTCCAACTGATAAGGGTTACACAAAAATTTATGCAACAGGTTATATTTTCACAGCCTTAAAAGAAGATGGTTCTATTAAGACATGGACTAATCCTAATATTATATTGTCAGAGCCTAAAATTGCAAAAGATAATACAAACACAAATACAAACACTAGTGAATCATTAATAAAAAAACTGTGGAATGGTTTTGTATCTTTAATAAAATCGATATTTAACTAAGCTCAGAAAGAAAACTTTAGTATTCTAGTGTAAGTATTATGATTTAAATTAAAATTACATGACTGACCTTACGCACCAACCTTTTTAAAGCCATTATTTGAATGCTTGATTTTTTACAAAATGCTTAACAAAAGCCATTATTGAAATGCTAGTGCGTAACATCAGTTACATGATAAAAAAATTAAGAAAAAATACTTACAAATTAAAAATAAAGTTTTTACTTTTCAACTACATTATTGTAGACGTAAGTATTGAGATTATTCCGTCAATTGAACGAGTTAGTGAACAATCTAAACTAACGTATTCTGATTACAGAAAAGTCCTGTTTTTTTGGTGTTTTTCCATATCTTTGTTATGTGTTTGGTAACTATATTATG
>JALWEZ010000242.1 GCA_027039165.1 Candidatus Moraniibacteriota bacterium | reverse complement strand
TAATAATAATAATATTTTAATAAGCATCCCTTACTAGCAATAGCTGCTCAAAATCTCTGTGGAAAATGTTTTCAGTATTTTGTACAGCTCTTTTGAAAGGTTTATTGAAGAAAGAAGGGGTATTAAATTCAGAATTTGATAAAATAATAAATAATATATCTAAAAAGTTGTAATATGAAAGTTTCAGAAGTTAGAAAAAAATATTTAGAATTTTGCAAAAAGAATAATCATGTAATAGTGCCTTCAGATTCACTAATCCCAAGTAATGATTCGACAACTCTTTTTACTGGTTCTGGTATGCAACCGCAAATTCCATTTCTTTTGGGAGAAGAACATCCAAAAGGAAAAAGAATTGCAAATAGTCAAAAATGCATTCGTGTAGAAGACATAGACGAGGTAGGAGATAATAGGCATACAACTTTTTTTGAAATGCTTGGAAATTGGTCTTTTGGTGATTATTTCAAAAAAGAGCAACTTACTTGGATTTTTGAATTTTTAGTAGATGAGATTAAATTGGATCCAGAAAAAATTTATGTAACGTGTTTTATAGGAGATAAAAGTAATGATATTCCGCAAGACTTTGAATCTGCTGAAATTTGGAAAGAATTATTCAAAGAAAAAGGAATTGATGCAAAAATTGTAGAACTTGGCACTGAGGCACAAGGATACAAAAAAGGAATGAATGATGGACGAATTTTTTATTATGGTGCTCAAAAAAATTGGTGGTCAAGAAGTGGAAGACCAGATCAAATGCCAGTAGGCGAACTTGGTGGACCTGATAGTGAAATTTTTTATGATTTTGGCACAAAGCACGATACTTCATTTGGAATGCATTGTCATCCAAATTGTGATTGTGGTAGATTTATGGAGCTTGGAAATAGTGTTTTTATGGAATACATAAAAAATGAAAAGGGGTTATTTGAGTTACTACCACAAAAAAATGTTGATTTTGGTGGAGGACTTGAGAGACTTGCGGCTGCATCAAATGATGATCCTGATATGTATAATGTGGATGCATTAAAAAATATAATAGAAAATATAGAAAAAATAAGTAAAGTAGATAGTAAAGAAAAAGTGTTTAAGTGTCGTGTTATAGCAGATCATATGCGAGGAGCAGTTCACATGATTTCAGATGGAGTAGAGCCGTCCAATAAAGAGCAAGGATATGTTTTGCGAAGATTACTAAGAAGGGCAATTTTTTATGCAACACAAATTGGTTTTGAACATGGTGATATATCAAAACTTGTTCCTCCTGTGATTAATTATTATGAGAAGGCTTATCCAAGCATAAAAGAAAAAGAAGAAAAAATAATAAGTGAAGTAAAGGAAGAAGAAGATAAATTTCAAAAAACACTAGAACACGGGCTTAAAAAATTAGAAAAAATGCTCAAAGAAGATGGAGAAATTTCTGGAAAAGATGCGTTTATACTTTTTACAACTTATGGATTTCCTATAGAAATGACACTTGAAGTAGTAAAGGATAAAGGATTAAAGGTTGATGAAAAAATGTATAACATTGAGTTTGAAAAACATAGAGAGCTCTCCAGAACTGCTTCAGCTGGGAAATTTAAAGGAGGGCTCGCTGATAGTAGTGAGCAAACTACAGCGCTTCATACGTGTACTCACCTTATGCTTGCAGGACTTAGAAAAGAATTAGGAGATGAGGTGCATCAAGTAGGATCAAACATAACAGCTCAAAGAACTAGGTTTGATTTTACTTATAGTAAAAAAGTTGAGCGTGATGTATTAGATAGAGTAGAGGAATATGTAAATGACGCTATAAAAAATAGCGCTAAAGTCTGCTTGAATAAGATGTCAAAAGAAGAAGCGAAAAAAAGTGGTGTTGAGGGAAGTTTCTGGGAAAAGTATCCAGATACTGTGAATGTTTATACTGTAGAAGATAAAAAAGGAAATGTGTACTCTCAAGAATTATGTGGAGGACCTCATTTGGATGATTTAAGTGTTATCAAAGATAAAAAATTTAAAATTTTGAAAGAAAAATCATCTTCTTCTGGAGTTAGAAGAATAAAAGCAGTTTTAAATTAATAATATAATTTTAATATATGTCATTATTATCACAAAATCCACCAAAAGGGACTCTTGATTGGATGCCAGAAGAGTTTAAAATTAGATCCTATATTTTTGATAAGTGGAGAAAGGTGTGTTTGAGTTATGGTTATAAAGAATATCTCACTCCTGTAGTAGAGAGTGCAGATCTCTATAGGGCAAAATCTGGTGAAGATGTAGGAGGAGCAGAGCTCGTTACTTTTTTGGATAGAGGCGGAAGAGAGCTTTGTATAAGGCCTGAGATGACGCCAAGCGTTACTAGGATGGTTAGTAAAGTTTATACTAGTGAGCAAAAACCTATCAGACTCTTCTCTATTGCAAACTTTATGCGAAATGAGCGACCTCAACGAGGAAGAAATAGAGAATTTTGGCAGTTAAATGTTGATATGTTTGGTCTTTCAAATAAAGAAACTGATTTGGAAATTCTTGAGATGAGTATAGAAATAATGCTCGCTTTTGATGTACCTAAGAATTCTTTTGAACTTCATATAAATCATAGAGGTGTAATTGACGTAGTATTAAGTGAAATTGAAGCAAATGAAAAAAGTGCTGAAGTTTCTAGAATTTTGGATAAATGGCACAAGTTAGATGCGGAAAAAATAATTGAGATGCTAGGAGAAATTGGAATTAATAGGGAATCATATGAATTACTAAACAAATTCATGGGGGCAAAATCTTGTGAAGAGCTTGAAAATACATTTCCAGTGATTTCTGAAAACGAATCTTTCTTGGAAATAAAAGATGTCTTAGAAACTCTTAGAAGTAGAGGTTATGGAGAATATATAAAATTTAAACCAGATATAATAAGAGGATTTGATTATTATGATGGAATTATATTTGAGGTATTTGATAAACATCCAGAAAACAATAGAGCATTATTTGGTGGTGGAAGATATAATGGATTAGCCTCAATTTTTGGGAAAGAAAATTTTCCTTCAATTGGTTTTGCTCCAGGGGATGAGCCTATGAGATTATTTTTGGAAAGTCACGGTATGATTGAGAGAATTTTGGAAGAAAAAAAGGATGATATTTATTATATACCAATGATAGATGACGATGTAAATGATTATGTTAATTCTTTGGCTCATAACTTGCGAAAAGAAGGAAAATCAGTTGTTTGTGGATACAATAAACAAAACATTACAAAAGCTATCGAGTATGCCAAAAAAGCTAATTTTTCTCATATTATAATAGTTGGACAAAAAGAAAAAGAAAATGGAAATTATAAGATATGTGAATTTAGAACTTTTAAACCAAACAAAAACACTGAAAACATTAATGTTAAAAAAATAGAAAATGGAATAAAAAATGATGATTCTGTGAATGTTAGAGTTAACAAAAGTCTAGGTTTAGATGAGTTAAAAGATACTGAAGATAAAAAAAATGAGATTCTGGGTTCAATTAATAAAAAAATAGATGATGAGTCTACTAAAAACAAAGATTCTCATTTCTTTAGCATAGGAAAAAAATAAATTTTACACAGAAAACTAAATGGTGTATAATTTAATATGTAAATAATTAATTTTTAGAGTATGGATAATGGAAAAATGTATAACATTTTTTTGCTGATTATAACTGTGATTGTAGTAGGGTTTGGTTTTTATTTATTTAATAACAAGGTAAATACTAAGCAGTCAAGTGTAATTATTTCTGAAAAAGAAGCAAAAAATTTAGTAAAAGAAATTGTTGAAAATGATCAAACAAAAATTGAGATTAATGGTATAGAAAAAGAAGGTGTTTTTTATAAAGTAGATGCTACTATTAATAAACAAAAAGTTTCATTCCTTATCACTGAAGATGGTAAACAAATCGCACAAAGTGATAATGTGCTAAGTATCGAGAAAATAAAAGAAGATAAGAAAAAAGCAGAGGAAAACCAAAAACCTGTAAAAAGTGATAAGCCAAAAGTTGAGTTGTTTGTGATGAGTTATTGTCCATTTGGAACAATGATGGAAAAAGGAATTTTACCAGTGTTGGATAAATTAGGGGACAAAATTGATTATGATTTAGACTTTGTAAATTATGCAATGCATGGAAAAAAAGAAGTAGAAGAAAATACTAGAGAATATTGTATAGGAAAAGAATATAAAGATAAGCAAAATTCTTATTTGAAATGTTTCTTGGATGATAAAGATAAGGCTTTGGTAGGAAAAGATGGTGATAGGAGAGAAATTTCTAAAAAATGTATGAAAGAAAATAATATAGATGTTTCAAAAATTGATAGCTGTGTAAAAAAAGCAGATAATGAATTTAAGATAACAAAAAACCTAAATAACAAAAAAGGTACATATCCAAAATATGATATCAATAATGATTTAAATGAAAAATATGAAGTAGCTGGCTCACCGACACTAGTTATAAATGGAAAAAAAGTTGAGGTTTCTAGAGATTCAAATAGCATACTAAAAGCAATATGTGCTAGATTTAACAATCCACCAGAAGAATGCAAAGAGGATATTTCAAGTAAAACTCCAGCTCCTGGTTTTGGATACAATGAATCACAAAATACTCAAACTAGCAACGCTTCTTGTGGATCATAATTTAAACTTTTAAAATCTTTTCAAAGAGCTGTTCTATTTTTTAGGACAGTTTTTTAAAAAAAGTTTAAATATTATCGATTACGTGATATAATAACATTATAATTAGTTAGTGAAACAATATGGATTTAATAGATGATTTAACACAAAAAGCGAAAGATACCAAGGATACAGCTATAGATTCTACCGCGGAATCAATAAAGGTAGTTCCAGATAGCTTAAAAGAAAAAGCAAAAGATTTAGGAGATCGAAAAATTGATGACATTTCTGAGTCTTTGAAAACTAAATTTAATTCTGAGAAAGAAAGTGAAGACAATAGTGATTGTGGAGGTCATTGTTCTTGTTCTTGTAATTAAAAATACAAATTATTTAACAAAATATCAATATAAAATATGTCACATTTTGTAAAAAAAATTACAGTAGAGTCAACTACTCAAATAGAATTTATAGATATAACACAACAAATAGAAGACACTCTCGAAGAAAGTGGCTTCAAAAATGGTTCTGTGCTTGTTTTTTCTCCTCATACTACTATGAGTATAGCTATAAATCATAAAGAGTCTATGTTATTACAAGATTTTATGCGGATGCTATATAGATTAGTTCCTGTTGATGATCAATATTCACATGATTTATTTGAACTTAGGCGTGATGCGGATGCTGATGGTAGAAGTAATGGTCATTCTCACTGCAAGGCATTGATTTTGGGAACGAGTGAATTAATACCTTTTTCGGGTGGAAAGCTTTTACTATCTGAATTACAAACTGTTTTTGCTGTGGAATTTGATGGAGCACGTTCTCGTGAACTTATAATTCAATTAAGTGGTAAATAAAAATGAATAAAGCTATTAGCGATTTAATTTATGGTGGCGTATTAAAAACAGATTCTATTATAGATGCTTTTGCAAATATTTCTCGTGATGAATTTGTTTCTTCCAAATTAAGAATGTCAGGTATGACTCATTCGGATATTTGTATACCTACAGGACATGGATTTATAACGCCTTCAGTTTCCACCATAGCTCGTATTTTTGAATCTATATTACCACAAAGAAATGATAATGTGTTAGTTGTAGGAGAAATAGATGGTTGGGTTACTACATTACTTAGCTATATAGTTGGTCCAAATGGTTCTGTATTAACTGTTACTAGAGTAAGAAGAATAGAAAAATTTTTAAAAGAAAAATCAAAAGATTTCAGTTTTTTGATATCTAATAATAATTATTCTGTTCATACTGTAAATTATACAAAAATGAAATCTTGTTGTGCTATTTTGGAAGATAAGAAATTTGATAAAATTATAGTTTTGGAAAAATTTTTGGTTGAAAATTGTGATATAAGTAAATCACTTAATAAAGGAGGGGTTTATGTAGTATTTGTAGATGATAATGTAATAGATTTCAGTAAAGTTAAGAAAAAATAATTTATCACCAATTTTAATTCATGCAAAATATTTAAAAAATGTTTGTTTAGATGCTGTTATGATTAAAAAAATATTAATTTTATTAGTTGTCCTTGTAATTATCGGAGGGTTTTTTGATTATTATGTACGTTCTTACAAATCTCAAAATGAGTCTGAGATTGATTTTTCGATAAATACTGGAGATAACTTACTAGTTATTGGTAACAATTTAAGTAAAAAGGGAATTATTAGTTATAATTTTTTGTTTTATTATTACGCTTGGAAAAAAGAAATTAGAGGAAAAATGATTAGTGGTGGATATTCTATACCACCTCATTCTAGTTTGGCTGAAATTTCTAGTATATTTATTAGCGGTAATGCAAAAATACAAAGAAAAAAGACTGTAGATGTGCTTTTTAGAGAGGGTTTAACCATAAAACAGATGGCAGAGATTCTAAAAAAGAATAATTTGCCATATGATGATTTTTTGAAATTAGCAAAAAATCCTTCCGCTGAACTTCGAACTAGGTTTTCATTTTTGCAAAACGTTAACTCGCTTGAGGGATATTTGTTTCCTGCAAAGTATAATTTATATAC
>JALWEZ010000241.1 GCA_027039165.1 Candidatus Moraniibacteriota bacterium | reverse complement strand
ACATAATTTCTTTATATATTAAAATGTAATTATGATATTTTATCTATCGCAATTTTCATAATACGTTTTGAATTATCAAAAGTAAGTCTTTTCATTGCTTCCTTTCCAGAAACCCATTCAAAATTTGTATGTTCATGTGATAGTATAATTTCATCTTTCTTACTTTCTACCAAATAGAATACGACTGTTTTCCTTATAGCTAAACACCTCTTTTCCTTCCTTCTTTCTTCTCGTTCATTGCCTTTTGCTATATAAGAAAATTTTATTTTTTCTCTAAAATCTTTAATTTTAGTCAATGACTCTTTTTTAAGTCCAGTTTCTTCTTCAATTTCTCGGTACATAGTATCTAATTCTGTTTCATTTTCTTCTACATGTCCCCTAGCAAATTCCCAATGTCCATGCGGATACTGTATAAGCAAAAATTTCACCTCATTATCCTTCCTATGAAAAATAATAGCTCCTACAGATTTTTCTAGTGCCAAACAATATGGTGCTATAACTTGCGGAAATTGCTTAGAAATATTTTTTATATGTTTATTCATATCTATTTTAAAGTATTTTTTCTTTCTTACTTAAGTTTTCCACAACATCTTTTGTATTTTTTTCCTGAACCACAAGGACATTTATCATTTCGACCAACTGTTTTACTTGAGCTAACTGGTTTTTGAAAGCCTTTGTTTTCTTGTTTTGAAGAATTATCATCTTCCACAGAAAATTCCAAATCATTATTTCCAAATAACAAATCTTCTGGAGCTATATTAACTTCATTCATCGCATTTGAGTACATTCCTTCTATTTTGAATATAGTAGAAAGAGTTTTATGCCTTATAACATTCATAAGTCCAGCAAATAACTCAAACGATTCTTTTTTAAACTCTATAAGTGGATCTCTTTGAGCATATCCCCTAAGCCCAATTCCTTTCCTAAGATGATCTATAGAATCTATATGATTCATCCAATTTTTATCAATATTTTCAAGTAATACTGCTTTTTCAATTTGCCTCATCTGACTCTCTCCAAGTTCTGTTTCTTTTTTATTGTAAGCTATCTTTGCTTCTCCAAAAATGAAATCTATTATGGTACCAACTGTTTCTTTTTCTCCGCTTTTTGGATTTTTTATTATATCTTCAATTTTTAGTTTTATCTTATCATCCACTGGAAAAATTTCCTTAATTTCAGATACAAGCTCATCTGTATTCCAATGATATTGTCCAGCCACAGCATGTCTAGAAGTTATTTCTTGTGCCTGTTGTCTAAGCATTTCTAGAATTTCCCCACTTACATCATCTGATTTAAGCACTTCCCTTCGTCTCTTGTAAATTGCTTCACGTTGTTTATTTATTACATCATCATATTCTAAAACATGTTTACGCATATCAAAATTAAATCCCTCAATTTTACTTTGAGCATTTTCAATTTGCTTTGAAATAATTTTATTTTGAATTGGTTGATCTTCTGGTAATCCTAATCTATTCATCACATTAACAAGTTTATCTCCTCCAAATCTTTTAAATAATTCATCATCAAGAGATATATAAAATTGAGTAGTACCATTATCTCCCTGACGACCACTCCTACCTCTTAATTGATTATCTATTCTACGTGCATCATGTCTTTCTGTTCCTATTACATAAAGTCCCCCGAGTTCATTTACTCCCTCGCCAAGTTTAATATCAGTTCCACGACCTGCCATGTTTGTGGCTATTGTCACAGCTCCTTTTTTACCAGCATTTGCAATTATTTCTGCTTCTTTTTCATGGAATTTAGCATTTAATACACTATGAGATATTTTTCTTTGTTCCAATGCTTTACTTAAAGCTTCTGAAGTTTCTATCGCTACAGTACCTAATAATATTGGTTGACCTTTTTTGTGTAACTGTTCAATTTTTTGGGTTATGGCTTTAAATTTTCCTTTTTCTGTCTTATATACAACATCTGGCAAATCCTCACGAATTACTGGTTTGTTTGTAGGTATCTCCAAAACATCTAACTTATAGACTTTTTCAAATTCTTCTGCGCTTGTAGATGCTGTACCAGTCATACCAGCAATCTTTTCATACATTCTAAAATAATTTTGAAATGTAATTGTTGCAAGAGTTCTGGATTCTCTTTGAATTGTAACTCCTTCTTTTGCTTCAAGTGCTTGATGAAGTCCATCGCTGTATCTTCTACCATCCATTGCTCTTCCTGTGAATTCATCAACTATTAATACTTGTCCGCCCTTTACCATATAATCCTTATCTTTTTCAAAAATAACTTGAGCTTTTAGGGATTGCTCAAGGTGATGCACATATTGATCTTTTCCTTCGTCATAAATATTTGATATATCCAAAAGTCTTTCTATTTCTGAAATTCCTTCGTCTGTAAGTGCTACTGTCTTTTCTTTTAAATCTACTGTATAATGCTCCTCTTCTTTTAGATTTCGCACAAGACCTGCAAATCTTTTATAAAGATCTCCAGACTCTTCATCTGGCGCTGAAATTATAAGAGGTGTACGAGCTTCATCTATAAGAATTGAATCAACTTCATCAACAATTGCATAATGCTGTTTTCTTTGAACCATAGCATCTATGGAAGGCGCCATATTATCACGCAAATAATCAAAACCAAACTCATTATTGGTTCCATAAGTTATATCTGCATCATAAGCCTCTTTTTTATCAACCGCTATTAAGTTCTCCTCTTCTATATCAACTTCATTTTTATCTACATTATTTGCCTCATACATAAATCCTCCTTGATTTGTAATACAAGACGTTGTTAAACCAAGTTTATTGTATATTGCGCCCATCCAATTACAGTCCCTTCTTGCTAAATAATCATTTACTGTAACAATATGCACTCCCTTTCCAGTTAATCCATTTAAATATCCAGGTAACAGTGAAGCATGAGTTTTTCCTTCTCCAGTTTTCATTTCTGCAATTTTTCCTTGATGAAGAGCAATTCCACCAAACATCTGACTATCATGCAACCTTATTCCATGTAATCTAAATGTAACTTCCCTCACTAAGGCAAATGCCTCCGGTAAAAAATTTTCTATACTTTCACCATCTTTTATTTTTTCCTTAAACGACTGTGTTTTTTCTAATATCTGTTCGTCTGTTAATTTCTTCATTTCAGGCTCTAATTGACCTATTTCATTAACTAGTGGTTGCAACTTCTTAATCCTACTTTCATTTGAACCAAATAATTTACCAAAAATCCTTTTCATATATCTACTTTTAATTTAAACTTTCTAACTTAATATTAAGTTTAGCAAAATAATAATGATTAGTCTAATTTTTATTATTTTGTGCATTTTTTATCATGTCTTGAATACTGTTTCCTGTAATTACCACATTTTCTTCCTTTTCTTTATATTTAGTTTTTTTAGAAATTTTATTATTTGTTTTAGCTACACTACTTCTGTTGAATTTTTTTGGTTCAATATTCATTATCTTTGAAAGTTTCATAGACTTTGTCGGAGCGTAAACATTACTTATTTCTTTTTCTTCGTAAGTCTCTTTTTTAGTTTTTTTATTAACTTCTTTCTTTTTGGAGTTTTCTATCTTTTGTTTGTGTTTTTTTTCTACTTTATTGAAATTTTCTATAGAAGCTGCTTTTTTTTGATGTAACTTCAAACAATCTTTACAAAAAACCTTCCTTACTCCATCAGGTTTAAATGGAACTTTTATATTATCTTCACACATAGCACAAGTAGCATCAAACATTTCCTTTGGTGGTTGTGATTTTTCAAAATCATTACTACTTTGTTTGGCAAATGAATTATTATTAGAATTACTATTTTTATTTGATTGTGCAATTTCTGCTTCAACATCCTCCAGTTTTTGTGCAAATTTTTGTCTACTAGCCATCACAACAGCTTCTGTACTATCAGCGTGAATTATTTCTATAGGAGGAAGTACAGTTGCGCTAAAAGCATCTCCAGCAATTCCATCTATCATTAGTTTTAAATAAATATTAAATTTCGGGATATTTACTATATCATTCATACTAAAAACTGGCTCAAATTCTTTTTCCATAACTTCTGCATCAGCTGCACCAATTCGAAAAGAAATAAGTGTTCCAGCATTTCCAAAAACAGCTTCCCTAACCTCGTCTTGAAGTTGGGCCATGTATTGATTTGCAAGTATCAAATTTAATCTATATTTACGAGCTTCAGACAAAATATTTGCAAATGACGAAGTTGCAAAGTTTTGAAACTCATCAACATATAAATAAAAATCTTTTCTATCATCTTGATTTGGTATATCTACTCTACCCATAGCTGCTAGTTGAATTTTTGTTATCATCATAGCTCCCAAAAGAGAAGCATTGTCTTCTCCAATTCTACCTTTAGCAAGGTTCATTATAAGTATTTTCTGGCCATCCATTATTTCTCTAACATTAAAAGATGATGCTTTTTGTCCTATAACATTTCTTATAAGAGGACTTGTGAGAAATTGTCCAACCTTGTTTTGAATTGGAGAAACAACTTCTTGTAAGACTCTATCATTCCACTTTGTAAATTCATCTGTCCAAAAAGACTTAACAATTGGATCAGTTACTTTACTCGCAACGTCTGCCGCATATTTTTTATCTATTAATATTTTCATAACACCTAGCAATGTACTATCTGGATATTCCAAAAGAGCAAGTATTGCATTTCTAAGAATATATTCCAACCTTGGTCCCCATGAATCAGCCCATAATTTCTGAAAAACTCCAATAACTCCAGATGTAACCAATGGTCTGTATTTTGCTTCTACTTTTTCCAAAATATTAAAAGCTATAGGATAATCTTGATCTCCTGGATTAAAATAAACAACGTCATCGACTCGTGATGGAGGGATCATTGAAATTAATTTTTCTGCTGTGTCACCATGAGGATCTATAAAACAAATTCCATGCCCATTTCGTATATCATTAATAGCTAGATTTTCCAATAAATTTGTTTTTCCCATTCCAGTTTTACCTATAACATACATATGACGCCTTCTGTCATCAGTCTTTATGCCAAAAACCGTTTCTTTATTCCTAAAACTAGTTTTTGCAAATGGTGTTATAACATTCTCATTCATAAGTTATTTTATTATTTTGAATTATTTATTTCTATTTTGAGCAAATTCTTACTTACATAAACGGCAAATTTGATGGAGCTCCAGACTTACGTGAGTCAACAAATCTTACACTTGGAGAAACTACACTCATATCTGGCATATGAAAAACTGTCGCTAATTCCTCACTGCTAAATTTAAACGTTGCTCCACTATTATCCCTATCACGATATCTTATTAATTGCTTTCTCATACGTGACTCAGAAATTCTTTTTTTGAAAACATAGTCAACATCAGTCTTTGATAAAGCATGTGGTTTGAGAGAATTTAAATGATTATCTGCAAATTGTTTGATAGTTGATCCCACAGTTGAACCAAAATGAACCTTTGAAAAACCATCTTTTTTTCCCAGTATCATAAGACGCATTTTTGTTTCAAATATTGATTTAGCTATATTTTCCTCCAAAGCTGTCAATGTTTTCTTTTCTCCTGGCGTAAGTTTTGCCTCTACATCATCACTGCCACTATCACTTTCAGAACTACTAGAAGTTAAAGGAGCACCTAATAATCCTGCAGGAATTGATTTCAAAATATCCAACAAGTCCTTAAAAAAACTAGATAACATTGATGATTTTTTTGCAGGTGACTTACGCCCAATGAACGCATTTACAGCACTTTTGCCTTCAGTATCAGCCCAAGCAGGACTAACAGGCTCTATAATATACTGTAACCATATAAATTGATTAGATCCAACAGCTCCCATAGTTTCCATAAGCGAACCCAATGGATCAATCATTTTTCCAGTTATGTCCTCTTTAAAATTTTTATAAGTCTTTATAGGATATGCGTCGTGCTTTACTTTTTCCATGTCAGCGGAAAAAAGAGTCCATTCCTTACTAGGGATGACAGCTGGTACTTGAGTAACATAATCATCAACTTCCACAATTTCTACTTCTGGATATTGAGCATAAAGAGCTGACTCAACAAAAGATCTCAGATTTTCAGGAGTTACTAGATAAAAATGAACCATTCCTTCAGATGCAACTATCTCAAAACTAAATGTTGGTAACACATATCCTTTAATGTATTTTTTCATCACATTTGAACCTGAATGTGTGGCTGAGAGAGCGTCAAAAAACTTCTCCATAATCTGTGGACTTTTCTCTATATCTCTTGGTGGTATTATCTCCAATACAACATTCTCAATTTGACTTCCAGCTTTCCCAGCTACATAACTAATCCATAGAGTAGAAAAAAGATAGTAAAGAAGAAATGGCAATATTAAAAACCAAACATAAGAAAAAGCATCCCAAATTTGACCCAAAAAATTCAAAACTATCATACAAAAATAATTTTATTTTAAAGTGTTACGAAAACTAGTCTAATGAATAACTATTATCCTTATTACTAGTATACTTGTCTACAAACTTATTTGCAATACCAACTTTTGAACTGTCAATTACCAATAGAAATGTCATACTTAAATTTTCTTTAGAAATGTCATACTTGAGAAATTTAATTAATTTTTAATTTTTGATTATTGTTGATGCTATACTTTCTCCATGGATGATTGG
>JALWEZ010000240.1 GCA_027039165.1 Candidatus Moraniibacteriota bacterium | reverse complement strand
GTATATATCTCCACTGTTAATATCACAATGATAATTCTCATGAGGATCCTCAAAAGTAGTACAATTTAATTCATGAGATTGATAACCAGAGTTAGAGCAATCATATTCAATTAAATTCTCAGAATTACAAGTATCTGTAAGAACTTTAATTCTAGCTCTTACTATTTTCTCTCTAACATTTGCAAGTGATTCCTCTCCCTGCCAACTTTTAGAAAAAATTAACAAATAATCCTTTATATAGGTTATAAATTCCTCCACAAAATCACCATATCTATCTTTATATTTTTCGATAAGCTTTTTTGCTATTATTTGTATTCTTTCTGCACTATCATTCATATCTTGAAATTCATTGTATATTCCCTTAAAAATTCTTTCATCAATACCAGATTGCAAGCTCATCAAATATATTTCCCCCTCTATCATTTCCTTTTTTGTTTTTTCCGCACTCCATTTTTCACTTTCTGCACGTGCAAAAATTTCATAAGTAGCTCTCAAATAATCAACAAATAAACAAGTATCCTCATAAGAAGAATATTTATCTTTTAATTTACTAGCTATCACTTCTGTTCTTTCTATTCGTTCTTGTATATTTAATACACTTACATATTTTTTATTGGAATCATTATTCATCTTTTCTTTGAGTTGTTTTAAAATTTCTTTTTCCTTTTCATTTTTGTTTGTAAACATATTTTTTTCCTTATTTTATATCCTCTCTGTCTTTTTATTATAACATAAAAATGTTAGTAATTTTTTATTAATCTAATTTGACAACATAATAATGTATATTATTATAGGTATGTACTTCTAGTTGTTAGTACTTAAATTTTGAATATTTGTATTATGAAGAAAAATTATATATTTTTATGGGCTATTATTATAAGCTTTATACACGTTTTATTTTTATGGAATTGGTGGCGATATGGTATTGAAGCTATTGGTATAAATTTAACAGTTTTTTGGTTATGTGTATTGGGATTTTATATTTACGCTGAAAAAGAAAAGCTAACCAAAAAATCAGCTCTTTGGATTGTGCCAATTATGCTTATTGCCGTTAGTTTTAGTTTTTACGCAACTGAATTTAGCTCAGGAATTAGTTTGTTTACTTTACCTTGGATTTTTTTCTTATTTACAACGCATCAGTCTCACGCCAATTTAAGAAAAGGTTTATGGAGTAGATATTTAAGTATAACTTATATATTTGCAATAGGTCACTACATTGCTTCTATATTTTTTTCAATTCCAAAAACAGCAACATTTTACAAAGAAACCTACTCTAAAAAGAATTCTACTAACAAAAAACATGTGGTAACCCAAATACTTACTGGAGTATCTCTTCTGTTTATTTTAGTTGGCGTGATAATAATTCCACTACTATCATCAGCAGACGCAGAATTTGCTAAATTTTTTAAGGATTTTTTGAAAATGATTTCAGATTTCTCTGAACACATAAATTTTATATTTTTATGGAAAATACTTATAGCAATATTTTTAATACCTACTATAATTGCTCTAAATTATTATTGGAAGAAAAAAATGCCTCTTATAGCTATAGCTAACAAAAAACCTAAGAAAACTGATGATTCTATAGTAATAGGAATAATTTTGGGAGGTGTTTTAGTTATATATTTATTGTTCATAATAATCCAAATCAAAACATTATTTATAGATAATTTGCCAATTAACTTCACCGATGCAGAAACACTAGTCAAATCTGGTTTTTGGCAGTTAATTATACTTACACTTTTAAATATTGTCTTTTACACTGGAGCTTATAATAAAAGCGCAAAAACTACACAGAAAATACTCTCAGCTTTTACAATGACTTCACTGCTACTAGTTGTTTCAGCAGGACAAAGAATTTATCTGTACGTATATAACTATGGATTAAGTTTTGAAAAATTCTATGCACTTTACACAGTTATATTTTGCACTGTAATATTTATATGGTTTATCTCACTTTTATTTAAAAATAATAAAAAGGCGAATATAGTAAAGACACTTGTTTTTACAGCTTTATGGATGTATTCAATTACTACTGTGATTCCACTTGAAAGAATTATTTTTAACACTAATCTAAAATTGACACAACAAGAGAACAGTAAAGTAAATCTAAACGAATTAACACTGCTTGGATTTGATGCGTTGGAAAGCGTTGAATAAAATA
>JALWEZ010000239.1 GCA_027039165.1 Candidatus Moraniibacteriota bacterium | reverse complement strand
ACTCACGCCTGTACTCTGGTACTATTGTTCCAGTTTTTGGAATTAAAACTGTATTTAAATTATTACTATCTCTCAAACACTCACCAGCGAACACTGAGCAATGAAATCCATTTCTAGGTGGATGAACTGTGGTAATTGCTACATCCATTTGAGAAAGTGCTTCGATCCATAATTTTTTATATTTATTACTGTTTATTGAAATTTCTTCCCAATCATATTCAAAAACTTTTACTCCTAATTTTTTGCACTCCAAACTTACATAACTATCTTTTGGAGCAATCAACAAAACACTTTTTCCTTTAGATATGAAATTTTTTACTGCTTCTGTAACCCAAATTTGAGTTCCACCTCTCAAATGAGTGTCTTCTATAAATCCTATGTTCATATTAGCAAAGTTTTATAGCCTTTTTTATGCGGTTTAAGCTCTCTTTTTTACCCAAAACCCAAGCACAATCCATAGGACTTGGAGAATACTTTTGCCCAGTAAGTGCTGCTCTAAGTGGCCACAAAAATTCTCCTTTATTATCCCCCGCTTCGCTCAGTAGAAGTTTATTCAAAAACTCACGTTCCCAATTAGTTTCGTCTATTTTTTCCAAAACTTGCAAAGCTCTTTCTAGTTGTTTTTTTGTATCAGTTAAACTTGCATCTTTCCAAATTAAAAGTTCTTTATCCAAACTTATAGAATTAAACAAAAATGTATTTTCTTTACCTGCTTGATTATACACTTCCATTCTATCTTTTTCAATTACTAGAATTTTTTTGATAACCTCTTCATCTTTTAGATCTGGAAAATTACTTTTAAAGTGTGGCATTGCTTGAATTATAAATTCTTGGGTATCCATTTTCTTGATATATTGAGAATTCATCCAATTAAGTCTTTTAATATCAACTGCCGCACCAGCCTTGTGAACTTTTTTTAAATCGAACTTTTCAATAAGTTCCTCCATACTAAAAATTTCTTTTGTATCTCCCCCGCCTGGATTCCAACCAAGAAGCGCTATGAAATTTATAAGAGCATTCTTTAAATAACCCTTTTGAATAAAATCCTCAACAGCCACATCACCCTGTCTTTTGGAGAGTTTTTTCTTTCCATCAGCATTGAGCAAAAGAGGAAGATGAGCAAATTTTGGCGCTTTCCATTTAAATGCGTTGTAAAGCAAAATATGTTTTGGTGTGCTAGTTACCCATTCTTCACCTCTAAAAACATGAGTTACTCCCATTTCATGATCATCAACTACATTTGCCAAATGATAAGTAGGAAACCCATCTGATTTCATAAGTACTTGATCATCTACTGTGTTTGTATTTATGACAATTTTTCCTCTTACAGCATCCTTTATCTCAATATCTTTATCTTTTGGAACCAAAAACCTTATTACATATTCTTCTCCATCTTCAATTCTACGAGAAACTTCCTCTTTTGAAAGAGAAATACATTTTCTATCATACATTGGAGGAACTTTTTGTGCTTGTTGTTTTTTGCGCATTTCATCCAATCTTTCTCTCGTACAAAAACAATGATAAGCATCTCCATTTTTTAGCAAAATATCTACATATTTTCTGTACACCCCTTCCTTTACTCTATCTGACTGAAAAATAGGACCCTCATCATAAGGGATCCCTGCCCATTCTATAAGTCTTTCTAAATTTTCATATGAACCTTCAACTTCTCTAGATTTATCAGTGTCTTCTACGCGCAAAATAACCTTTCCATTGTTGTGTTTTGCAAACAAATAATCATAAAGCATTGTTCTGAGCGTACCAATGTGCATAAGACCAGTCGGAGACGGCGCATATCTAACAACAACTTTTTCACTTTCTGTGTTCATATCTTCTTATTCTTTACTTATTAAAACTTTAATCGGAAATACAATAACTGCATTTATAATTCTCCTAAATCGCCACGGTTGCAAAAAAACTCTATAAAGCCATTCCAAACCCATTTTTCTCATAAACTTAGGAGCTCTCTGGAGAGAACCCGCCAAAAAGTCAAAAGTTCCTCCCACACCAATAACTAATTTTATATTTTCTATATTAGCATTTTTCAAATTAAAAAGAAAGAGTTCTTGAATAGGTGCGCCAAAATTACAAAGCACTACATCACTTCCAGAAACTTTTTTTATTAAACTTTCCGATAAATTTTCTATAGACTCACAATTTAAACC
>JALWEZ010000238.1 GCA_027039165.1 Candidatus Moraniibacteriota bacterium | reverse complement strand
TTTTTTTAGTATCAATATATGATTTTTCAAATTCTTTTTCTGTTAAATTTAGTTTTTTTACAAATAAATCAGCAAAATCCTTTTTAAATCTTTTTGTATTAAATAGCACATCATCAAAATCAAAAAAAATATTCATAATTATCAAATTATTTCTATAGAACTTAAAACATTTTCATTGTTTATTGTAAAAGAAATAGCGTGAGCAAGCTTATTACTGTCATGTCGTATAAAAGAACGAGTATGAGCTATAGCATCACTTGATTTAGCATCTTTTTGTTGCATAGGCCCTTCCAATAAATAATCCCCTTTTACAAGTTTAAACTTTCTTTTTTTAAAGTTTCTATCATCTTCATTACACAAAACAAATGAATTAGAACCTTCTTTTTCTTCATAACGCTTAAGAACATGTTTATTTGGATTTTTCGAATTATAAAAAACGCTATCCACCCTATCAGTTCCAATATATTTTTCTATTTTTTGCACATAGTCAATGACACCAAAATTATCCGAATGTCCCATTTTATTTGTAAGAGGAGATATAAAAAACACATTAGCTTTGGTTTTGTTTATTGCTTGAGAAATTTCTCTTACCAAAAGATTTGGTAAGATACTTCCATAATGATCTCCTGGACCAATTATTATATAATCTGCATCCAGTATTGCATTTACAGCTTTTTTATTTGCTTTTATATTTTTTGATAATTTAATATCTTTTATTCCCTTTTTTCTAATTTCTTCATTGTCATCGAGCTCTTTTTCTCCATCCAAAAACGTATTATCATTTAAGATAATCTTAAGTCTCATATCATTTTCGCTCACTGGCAAAACTTTACCCTTTGTATTGAGTATTCTACCAGCTTCTTCTATAGCACTAGAAAAATCACCAGTTATTTTTTCCAGTGCACTGAGTAATAAATTACCAAAGCTATGCCCTTTCAAATCTCCATTTTCAAATCTGTAAGTCATAAGATTTCTCATAAGCAGAGAAGAATCCGATAAAGCAACTAAACATTGCCGAACATCTCCTGGAGGTAATACACCCAACTCGTCTCTAAGAGTTCCAGTAGAACCACCGTCGTCAGCCATTGTAACTATAGAAGTTAAATCATATGAATAATTTTTAAGTCCTTTGAGAAGTGTGTAAGAACCAGTTCCACCTCCTATCGTCACTATCTTTTTTATAACAGACATAATTTATTATTTATTCAATTTTTCAAAGTAATGTATTATTTTTTTTGCTTTTTCTAATTCTTCTGGCGTTCCTATCGGAAACCAATTTTTTGTAGACACTACTTTTATTTTACGAGTACCTTTGTTTTTTGTTAGTGTTTGAGGTAAACCATACTCCTTACTCCCCTCTTTTTTTGGTACAAGTTTCCAATCGAAAAACTCAGGTGATAACACATAAGCACCCGTATTAGCATTTCCATTATCTAAATCATGTGGAGCTTCAATTATTTCAGTCAAAAAGCCATTCGAATCTGTTTTAAGTACAGCACATTTTGAAATATCTTCAACTTCCGAAAAAGAAAGAGCTGCAAAATCATAGTCTAGCATTCTCTTTAAATCTTTTTTGGAATATAAATCATCACCCATTAAAACCAAGAATTTTTCTTCTCCCACTGTATCCCTTGTAAGCATTACAGCTCCTCCTGTGCCGTTTAATTCAATTTGCTCTACATAAGATATCTTTTTATTAGCAAACTCATTGCCAAAATAATCTCTTATCTTTTGACCTAAATACCCAACCACAAATATAACTTCATCTATTTCATTGGGTAACTGCTCAATTGTGTAAGCAAGTTTTGGCCTATTATTTATTTCTAAAAGCGGTTTTGGAGTTTTTTTTGACAACTTTCCCATTCTAGTTCCCCTTCCCGCTGCAAGTATTACTGCTTTCATTATTTAAAATTCAAAAAATTATACTCTCTTTCTTTTCTGAGTTTCCCATTTTCCACACCTTGAACCAATACAACCTTTTAATTCGTCTCCATCATACAACTGAGTGACTTCACATCTATTTGCACAATCAGTACATTGGAAGTTGTATGTTTCATAATTTATATTTGAAATATTATCAAAACCTTTGAAATTTGTTTTTTCTATATCTCCTTCAAAAGCTAGTAACGCACTTCCAATTGCACCCATCACAGAACAATCTTCTGGCACAATTATTTCACTATTTAATTGCTCCGAAAGTGCGTGAACAATAGCTTTATTTTGTGCAGTTGCTCCTTGAAAAACAAATGGTGGTTCTAATTTGACGCCCTTTGCAAGTGAAAGATAGTTGTTGATAAGTGCTCTCACAACTCCAAGTAAAATATCTGGTTTTTTTGCACCTGAATTAAGTCTACTAACCACAGCTGACTGACAAAACACGCCACATTTCCCTGGAAATTCTAAGTCTTTTGTGCTACTAAGAGCTAAATCCCCTACTTCTTCTATAGGCACACCAAGTCTTGACGCTATGGTTTCTATAACTGCACCCGTACCCGCACCACAAATATTATTCATTATAAAATTTGTCAAAACACCATCTTCTACATTCATAATCTTACAATCCTCTCCACCGATATCAAGTATGGTTTTTACATCCGGATAAAAATGAAGTGTAGCGATAGCATGAGCAAGTATTTCAGTTTTTACTAAATCTCCACCAACCAATAAGCTTACAAAGTTTCGTCCAGAACCAGTAGTTGCTACACCTTGCACATCATAATCATCTTTGCCAATTTTTTGCATGGCTTCTTTAATGGTTTCTACAATTCCATGATTTCTTAAATAAATTGTATCTAGTAACTCTTTATTTTCATCCACAAGAGCAATTTTTATACTAACTGATCCACAGTCAATACCTAACCAACATTTTTTCTTAGACATATTTTAAAAATTATTTCTTTTTGCGTTTAATTAATTCGATAAATGTTTCTACACGAGTATCAACATTAGCTTCTGAATTTGTTTCGTCAATAGGAAGTCTCAAGAGAGGGATTTTCCTTTCTTGGCAAATATCATTTATATAAGGCTCAATTGTTGCTTCTGGCATACAAGAAAGCGGTAATAAGTGAATTATACCATCGACCCCCTTGTCGTGCATCCATAGTAAATTATAAATATTTTCTCTACCGTGCCCACCAAGTTTTCCATTGAGATATTTATTAGCTTCTTTTTTATACTTAGTTTTTCCAATTTTATTTTCCAAATGAAATGTTTCTTTTATACTTTCAATTATAAATTGAGTTAAATTACTTGCATTATAAGGATTAGCTCCATGACTTCTAATTTTTTTCTCAATTTGATAATTTACTCTTTCATCACAACAAGTATAAATTTCTCCTATAATACCTATATTTATCTTATCATCTGACCATTGCCATTTTTCTTCATCTACTTTCTTTATGTCAGAGATTAACTGCTTTACTACTTTTGTAACTTTAGCACTAGATTTGCCACTTAATTTCTTAAGAGTTGGTACTATATTTGTTATTGTAATTGGATACATCTCAAAATCTTTGTAACCCAACTTTTTAAGCGTAAATTCGTGAATCTTGTAATAATGTTTCAATCTACATTCTCCACAACTATCATACATAAGTAAAGTATTTGCACCTCTATCAAGTACATTTATATAATTTGCTAAAACTCCTTTATAAGGAAAACACATCATATCAGCACTATTTTGAACAGCCTTTTTGAGAGATTCAGCAGATTTTTCTGGTAAAATAACCTCCATGTCTAAAGATTTGAGCATTTTCTCAAGCTGACGAGTATATTCTTCTCCCATCCATGGAACGGATATAATTCTTTTTTTCATAAAAATTTTTATATAAATAAAGACACTAAAAAACTAATCTGGTGTCATTGGATAATACTATATAAGTATAACACAAAATACAACCTTGTCTATTTAAAAAGATATATTTGCATAAAACGCTGGAACACCATCTGTAAACTCAAAATCATCTGGCCATTTCTTCAAAATTTTATCTCTATCAGCTTCTCCACGAGTGTAGAGTTGCATACCAGTTCGCTTATTATAAAGTCTAAAAATAGGAGTTGTGCCATCATCTGTAAGACTTGCATAAAACGCTGGAACACCATCTGTAAACTCAAAATCATCTGGCCATTTCTTCAAAATTTTATCTCTATCAGCTTCTCCACGAGTGTAGAGTTGTGCTCCAGTTTTTCTACTGTACAGCCTAAAAATAGGAGTTAAATTTTTATCTGGCACTATATCTGCATAAAACGCTGGCGCACCGTCTGTAAACTTAAACTCCGGCCATTTCTTCAAAATTTTATCTCTATCAGCTTCTCCTTTCGTATAAAGTTGTGCTCCTGTTTTAGTATTAAACAAACGATAAACAGCTATTTTGTCTGGAGTGTTTTTTATATCTAGTATTTTTATGCTAATACTTTGTTCATCACTAAATTGAGTGTTACTTGCTTTTACTCTTACCTCATAAATATTATTTTTATCTGAATCTAGTGGATTTTCAAAATTCGGTGCAGAAATAAAACTTAATCTACCACTAGAAGAATCAATTTTAAATAAATTTTTGTCTAAACCACCTACTATAGAATATGTAATTTTTGAGTTGTTTGAATCTTTCCCAGAAACAGTTGTTACTAAAGTTTTTCCTTCCTCTAAATTTATCGAAGCACTATCCCCTCCTCCGTTAGAGCTAATAACTGGATAACCGTCTTCAGATACGTCTTTTATACTTATGGATAAACTTTGTGTATCACTAAGTACTCCATCTGATGCGGAAACTTCTAATTCATAAATTCCGTCACTATTTGCGTCGCTAGGATTTTCATAATCTGGTGCATTTTTAAATGTAATAACTCCTGTTGAAGCATTTATACTGAACTTTAATTGATCAGCACCACCAGTTATTGAATAAACTATAGGATCAGTATCATTTGCTTGTAAGGTTGTTATGGACACTTGATTTTCATCTATACTTATTGAAGCACTATCCCCTCCTCCATTTGAAGTGATTACTGGAGCTATATTTTGATGTTCATAAGTTATAATTGCATTTGAAACACTTCCAGTTGAGATGGCTTCACCTAATTCATTGGATAATTCATTTACTCTAATACTCAACGCAGATGTCCCACCAGAAAAGGCTTGTGTGGTCTTTGCATGTAATTTTATAATGTGAATATTATTTCCACTTGCTATATTTACATCTCCACCATTTATTCCTGCAAATCTATAATGTCCATTTGATATATCATTAGGATTAGCTATTATAGAATAACCTGATGTATTATCCCCTTTTGTGAAACCATCAGTTCCTTGAGTTGTATCTATAGTAACTTTTGTAGAATCAAAGTCTACATACATATTAAAAGATCCGAGATTCTTTGTTCCAGAATCTATATATACATTAATATCAAAATTACTGTCTGAAGAAACATTTTGGTTTGAAGGAGAAATCCAAACGTCACCTTCTGAAGCATGGGCAATATTTAGAAAACTTATAAATAAGAAAATTCCTGTAACAGCCGACATATAAATTTTATTCATATTTTTAATCTTGATAATTTTTTTATATTACACTAAACATTATACTGCATTTACAAAATAAAAGAAAGAATAAGTTTTGAAAAACTAAATAGATACTGCTGAAGGCTTATTATTATCGTGTTTAGTCTTATCTTTTTTAGGTTTTTCGTTACTTTTTGTTTTCTTAGTGGAATCAGTATTTTTCAATTCTTCTTTCTTTGTGTTAGTAATTTTTTTAGTTTTTATATTTAATTCGTTCATTTTAATCTGTACTTTTCCATCTTTTCTTTGTTCCAAAAATAATTCTCCTTCTTTAAAGAAATTTATCTTTTTTAGATTATCATCAAATAAAAACGCTGGAATACTAGTTATATTATTTTCTTTTGTGTAATTTGCATTTTCTACTTTTGAAATATTTATTCTATGAGCTTCAAGCGTAGGAATTTTGGCTCGTAAATTTACAAGTAAATCATTGACAACAGCACATTCTTCTTTACAATCATCAGATACAACAACATCTACTACAATTTTTGGTTCTTTATATCTAACCCAAGTGCTTCCATTATAATTTATAATATTTGCAGATTTGAGTGCAAGAGCAGAAAAACCATCCTTTTTGTAATATTGTGCTATATCTACAAAAATAGAGCCAATAGCAAAACCAGCGAGCAAAATACTAAGAGCAGTCAAGTTCTTGATTTTTTTTCCAATTTTACAATTCGGAGAATGCCTATGAGCTTTTTTTACTAATTTAGGTTCTTTTTTAATCTCATTTTCTTGAATTTTGGTTTTATTCAAGACTTCTTTTTTATTATCTTTCTTCGTTGTAGAATTATTCTTTTTGTTCTTTTTCTTTCCCATACAATTATTTAACTATTTAGTATTTTCTTTAGATAAATCCACTGGAGTGGTTTTTAAATCATCCAAATTAATTATATCAAATTTTTTTTGTTCTAAAATTTGCGGATCTTTGTAACCAACATAAATTTTGGTAATTACAAAACTTTTTGCAACATATCCCCACATAAATCCCGCCATAAAAAGAATCATTAAATATCTATTATAAGGTTTAAACATATAATTTTATTATTATTATTTATTGTTTTCAATTTTAGATAAAACTTTTTTAATTGAATTAGTACCTTCATCTTTGAGAAGTGAAGTGGAAATTACATTTTTATTAACTTTTTTTAATTCTTCTGAAATTTCTTCTAA
>JALWEZ010000237.1 GCA_027039165.1 Candidatus Moraniibacteriota bacterium | reverse complement strand
GTTTTGTATATAATGCTAAACTCATAAATAAATTATTTAAAAAACAAAGTTATGACAAAAAAAAGAAATGTAAGCAAGAATAGAAAACAAAATATAAGAGGAAATAAAACAGTTAGAATTATTGCCTTGATTTTGATAATTGCTATAGCTACTGGGCTCTGGTTGTATGGAAATAAAACTAACAATAAAGCCGCAAAAATTAGTGCAATAATAGCAGGTGGTGCTGCTGGAGTTGGATTAGGTCTAGAAGTTGCTAATAAAGATTTTGATTTAGAAACTCTTGCAAAAACAGGGTCCTTAAAAAAAGCACTTCTTGAGCGAGATGAAAATGGCAATTTACTAAACATTGATCTAATTTGTGATGCACAAGACAAAGATTATTATAATTACAACTGCAGTGATTTTAAAACTCAAGAAGAAGCTCAGGCAGTATATGACAAATGCGACAGTGATATAAACGGACTTGATAGAGATAAAGATGGTATAGTTTGTGAATCTTTACCAAAGAAACGAAAAAAGTAATGTGATATAATTAAAGTATAATCCATATAAAATATTATTATGTTTGAAATATATAAAGACAATGCTTCTGAGTTTAGATTTCGCCTAAAAGCTACCAATGGAGAAAACATTTTAGCTTCAGAGGGTTATACCACAAAAGCATCTTGTAAAAACGGTATAGAATCTGTAAAAAAGAACGCTCAAAATGACGAAAATTATGAACTTTTAGAGTCTAGTAATAGTAAATGGTATTTTAATTTAAAAGCTTCTAACGGACAAGTTATAGGAAAAAGTCAGATGTATGCTTCACAAGGAAATGCAAAAGCTGGTATAAACAGTGTAAAAAACAACTCTCAATCTGAAATAAAAGATTTAACTGAATAATAAAAAGTAGGTGATACACCTACTTTTAAAAAATTATTATATTATTCATCTTTTTCTTTGTATTTAACAGAATATTCATAAGCTGTCTCCTCAATTATATCACCATCTTCCTGAGTAATAACAAATGTCGTCGGGTTTTCAGTGCCCTTCTTTTTTTCTATACTAACAGCTTCAGGAATAATTTTGGCCTCTCTAGTATTATACTGTTTTTCACTTCCGCCAATACGAAATAATATTAGTCTAATTATTTTTAACATCTTTTTCTCCTATTGTATTTAATTATTAATGAACTAAAAATTTAGCTCAAACGCTTTCCTGGGTAGTTATCTAAAATGCTTCGCGCACTTAAATGTTTACCTCTACATAGAGATTATCAGTGAATTTAAAAGTTGTCAAAATATGAAAATGTGGATAACTTGTGGTTTACTACTATCATCTGTGGATAACTTTGATTTTTAGTTTTACTTTAGTCTTCTTAACTCTTTTATTTCATCTCTTATAATGGCTGCTTTTTCAAAATCTAAATCATCAGATGCTTTTTTCATGTCCTTCTCTCTTTGCTTTATAAACACATCTATATTTTCTAAACTTGCAAGATCTAAAAATTCTTTTGTAGTTTTTGGATTTATTTCATGATCAACGATAGACTTTATATTTTTCTTTATAGTCTCTGGTGTTATACCATGTTTTTCATTATATTCTTTTTGAAGTTTTCTCCTACGATTTGTCTCTTTTATTGCTTTTTTAAGTGAACCTGTAATTTTGTCCGCATAGAGCAAAACTCTCCCATCTCTGTTTCTTGCTGCTCTTCCTATAGTTTGAATTAAAGACACTTCACTTCTGAGAAATCCTTCTTTGTCTGCATCAAGAATTGCAACAAGAGACACTTCTGGTAAATCAAGTCCTTCTCTAAGCAAATTAACTCCCACTAAAACATCAAATTTTCCATTTCTCAAATCTTCAAGGATTGTAATTCTCTCCAGTGTATCCACATCACTGTGCAAATATTTTGATTTTATATTATTTTCATCTAAATACTGGGATAAATCTTCTGATTGTTTTTTTGTAAGAGTTGTTATAAGCACTCTCTCGCCTTTTTTTATAGTTTTATCTATTTCTTCCATCACATCTCTAACTTGAGTCTCAGTAGGTCTTACAATAAGCTCTGGATCTAGCAAGCCTGTTGGACGGATAATTTGCTCTACAATTTTTTGACTATTGTCTTCTTCATACTTTGCAGGTGTTGCTGAGACAAAAATAGTTTGAGGCATCCTTTGCTCAAATTCAGAAAAATTAAGTGGTCTGTTTTCAATGGCGCTTGGTAATCGAAATCCACCTTTTACTAAATTTAATTTCCGAGCTCTATCCCCTGAATACATCCCTACAATTTGTGGAATTGTCACATGCGACTCATCAATAACCATCAAAAAATCTTTTCCAAAATAATCAACTAAAGTATAAGGCGCTTCCCCCTTTTTTCGCTCTGTAAGATACATAGAATAATTTTCTATTCCATTGCAATACCCCAACTCTCTCATCATTTCTATATCTTGAGTTGTACGCATTTTAATTCTTTGAGCTTCCAAAAATTTATCATTTTTTTTGAAACTTTCAATTTGTGCTTTCATTTCTTCTTCTATTTTTTTGAGAGATTTTTCTATAACTGGCTCTGGCACTATAAAATGCTTTGCTGGATAAATTATCACTTCATTTAACTCGACAAGCTTTTTTTTACTCACTAAATCCATTTCTACAATCCTTACAATTGTGTCTCCTCTTAAAATTATCCTGACAATCACTTCCCTACCCGCTGGCACAATTTCAAAAACTTGACCAGTAACTCTAAACTTTGCTCTGGACAATATATTATTTCTCTCATAATGAAGAGAAACTAGCTTTTCTAGAAATTTTTGTCTATCCAGTTTATTCCCTACAACGAGCGCTATCACAGAATTTCTATAAAACGATGGAGAACCTAATCCATAAATACAAGATACACTAGCAACTACAATAACATCTTTTCTAGTAAGCACAGCTGCAGTTGCAGCGTGTCTAAGTCTATCAATTTCTTCATTTATTTGCACTTCTTTTTCTATGTAAGTGTCTGAACTGCTTACATAAGCTTCTGGTTGATAATAATCATAATATGATACAAAATATTCTACAGCATTTTCTGGAAAAAACGTTCTGAATTCCTGAACAAGTTGGGCTGCTAGAGTTTTGTTGTGAGCTATTACAAGAGTTGGTTTTTGAATTTTTTCTATAACATTTGCAATAGTAAAAGTTTTTCCAGAACCTGTTACTCCGAGCAAAGTTTGAGCTTTTAAATTATTTTTTATACCACTCACCAAAGAAGAAATAGCTTTTGGCTGATCTCCTTTTGATTTGTATTTAGAATGTAGTTTAAACTTCTGCATAATGACGTACTACTATAACTAAAAGCATTCTGAAACTTAAAGATATATTTACAAAAATGAGTTTTTATGCTAGTATATTAACACATTGGTAAATATTTATCAATGATCTCAAAAAAGGAGGTATCATGATTTATTTTGTGATATTTTTAAATGCCTCTATGGCATTAGGTACTTTTATAAAAAGCAGAGAACACTGGACTTTTTTCGTGTTCTCTGTCGGATTATCTTTAGAGGCGGTTATGCTAGTCTTACCAACTAGCTTTAACTCAACAATAATACATGTTGTAATTTCCCTATTTGACTTTTGGGTAGCATATTTTTTTGTTTTAAGTAGATACTTAATTCAAAAAATTATATCTATATTCCTTATTTTCGAAGGAATATACTTTATAGCAATGTAAAAATAAAGGCTTTGATAAATATCAAGCCTTTTAAATTTGACTTTTATTTTAAAATATGTTATCCTTTAAGTTGGCTAGTGACAAATATTACTAGTACATTAACATAAGGAGTATTTATGTGGGAGCAAATACCAAATTTTACAGTAGAAGTTGATAAATTTGTAGAAAATATAAAAATTTTCGTACAACTTTTGAAAGAGTTTCTGGATAGAAAAAACACGGCTGTATTAATGATAGAATCTAGTTTTTTCAAAAGGAGAGAACTAGAAGATTTAATAGATGGTAATCTTGGTCAAATACTTACAAAATACAAAAGGGTTATTATAGTTATACCCGAAACTACTTTAAGTTCTCTAGATGCAGAACATAAGAGAGATAGAAATATCAAAAGCAGAAAAATACTTAGAAAAATAGTAGAGTTATTTTATGAAGCAAAGATAAAAAAAACTTTATTAGGAAATCATTTACAAATTTCCCAAAATGCAAATATAACATTTCTCTTTCCAAATGATTATTTCATGCAATACAAAGAATATAAAGTAGATGATACAACTCTAAATAAACCAGAGATTAAATTTTTTTCTATAGCTTTAAAGTTTGAAAAATTTTTTAATGTTTATATAACTGGTTTCAATCCAGTGTTGTGGAGATTTTGTAGAGAATCTGCTAGCATACAACACTTAAACCCAATTAAATTAAATAAGGAGAGAATTAAAAATGAATATCTTGGCTACTAATGTTATCAATTTATTTAGTGTGTTTTTAAATATTATTTCTCCAAATACACAAAATTATACAGAAAATAAGAAAAGTGTCGCAGTAATTGACACTTCTGCTATCTTACAATCAGATACGGAAATTTTGCATAAATTCAAAAAAGAATTTATCGTGATAGTACCTTCTGTCGTAATTTCGGAATTACATCACATCTCAAAGAAAAACTCAAATACAGATTTAAAACAAGATGCACAGTATGCCTTAGAAGAATTAAAATATTTCTTCAGAAAAGGCAGACTACCTTCCGGAGCTCAGCTACTTATTCCAAAACTTCCTTTAGGATCAAATTTTAGCAGTATCGATGCTAACGATAGAAAAATTATAAACAAAACTTTGGAATACAAAAAAAGGTTTAAATACCCAGTGTATCTTGTAACACAAGATAATAAAATGTCCCTTATAGCTAAGGGTAATGGTATTCAAACCAAAGCATATCCTTTTAAATAAGGCTATGCTCTTTTAATTTATTTAGTTAAATGTACAGTTTGCTGTGGGTAAGGGAAATTTATATTGTTTTTGTCAAATCCTTCTTTAACTTTTTCGTTCATATCATACTTAAAACTTAAGTAATCACTAGATTTAACCCATACTTGACAGTAAATTTCAACAGCACTCTCACCTAAATTTCCAACTACTATATTGTTTTGTCTAAAATTTTTTAATACTCTCTTATCTTTCTTAACAATATTCTCTAGAATTTCCTTCGCTTTCTTTAAATCATCATTATAATCAATCCCAAAAACCATTTCGACTCTTCTCTTACCAGTTGCAGAATAATTAATTATAGAACTATTAGAAATATCACCATTTGGAATTATAACTTCCTTATTATCTACAGTATGCAGAATTGTCTGAAAAATTTGTAGAGACTTCACTGTACCAGTATATCCTTGAGTTTCTATAAAATCTCCTACCCTAAAAGGCTTAAATATTAAAATTAAAATCCCACCAGCAAAATTTGCCAAACTTCCTTGAAGTGCCATACCTATTGCAAATGCCATTGCTCCAAGCATTGTGACAAGTGTTGTAGTTTCAAAACCTACCATTCCAGCTACACTAATCAATAGTATAATTCTAAGTCCAACTGAAACCAAGCTTACTATAAAACTCTCAAGTGCTTCATCAAAATCTGTTTTTTGAAAAATTTTATTAAGCCAATTCACAATAAGATTTACAAGTTTCCAACCAATAATTAATACTACTAGTGCACCCAAAACACTAGGAGTGTTTTTTACAACAAAATCCATAATTTTATCCCAGATGCCACTGTAATTTAAATTATCCAAAATATTCATTTTATAAAATTTAAAATTAATTATACACTCATAATATCAGTATACAAACACTAGGTCAAATAATACCATTTTTAAATAACTTATACTCAATGACAACATTTCAGTTTGAATTTTTGAAATAATTCAAAGCATTATAATTGGGTACAGGTTATTTAAAAATGGTATAATTACACAAAAACATATTTTTCTCCATCAAACATAAAAGTCCCTTCTTCGCCACCTTCAATATCTATATACCCAGTTAATGAATTATCTGCTTGCAATTTAAGTTCATAAACACCCTTTACTTTTTTATTTTGGATTTTTTCTATAATTTCCACATTTCCATCTGGATTTACAAAATGTATTTTACAATCAGAATTTTCATCAAAATCAAAACCAGAAGATACACCAAAAGCACCATTATCAAGAACAAAAACCTCATAATCAAGCCAATGACCTTTTTTTGTGCTTAATATCTTTTCTTTATCTAAATTTCCATCTTTATCCGTATAGTAAAAATCTACTTCATTATTTTTTTCGTCATATTTTTCAAATACAAGTTTCTGATTTTTTAGTAATTTAACACTTTTTGGCAACTCTTTTTCTTCATATTTAATGAAAAACTCATCATTTTCATCTTTTTTAACTCTAAATATTTTACTATAAGAATCAGTGGAAGATAAACCCATAACTTCTCCATCATTATTTGTAAACAAACTTTCAATATTCATACCCTCAATTCCTTCTAAAACATTTGCTTTTTGATTATCTTCTTTAAAAATAATTTCACGTTTATCACTAGAAAGTGTTTCCTGTAAAGCAAAAAGAACTCCATCACTAAAACACACCGAATCTTTTTTTATACTTTTAATCTTTTCACCGCTTTCAATTTCACTAATTTCCTCAAATTTATCTTGAGTGCTTTTTTTTATATAAATTTTTTTGGTTTTTTCTTCTAAAACTTCAGTTATTGCAACA
>JALWEZ010000236.1 GCA_027039165.1 Candidatus Moraniibacteriota bacterium | reverse complement strand
TGCTTATGCAAATAAAAACTTAACTCTTCTTCCAAAAGATTATTTGGAAATAGAAAAAGAATTAAACGAAGCGATAGAAAAAGATGAATTTGTAATGTTTTATCAACCAATTATTGATATTCAGCAAAATAAAGTTTGGGGAGTAGAAGCACTTCTTAGATGGAATTCTAAAAAAAGAGGATTAGTACCGCCTAATAAATTTATTCCTATTTTAGAAGAGAGTGGTCTTATAAATGAAGTAGGTGATGTTATAATTGAAAAAGTATTAAAAGATGCAAAAGAGTTTGAAGATAAAAATTTAATTTTTACTTTTTCTATGAATGTTTCGGTAATACAGCTTTTAAGTCAAAATTTAGCTATTAAGCTAATTAATAAAATTGAAGAAATAAATGTAAAAAAAGAACATATAATAGTAGAAATTACTGAATCAGTATTAATGGAAAATATTGATGTTATCATGCCACAAATTAAATTATTACAAAAAGAGGGAATAAATATTGAGATTGATGATTTTGGTACAGGTTATTCCTCTCTTTCTTATCTTAGAAAATTACCTGTTAGTGCATTAAAAATTGATAGAAGTTTTGTTGTAGATATTTTAAAAGATGAAGAAGATAGATATATAGTGGATGCAATAATATCTATGGCAAAAGCTTTACATAAAAAGACTATAGCAGAGGGAGTAGAATCAAAAGAAGTTTTAGATTACTTAAAAAAAGTTGGGGTAGATTATGTTCAAGGATACTATTTTGCAAAACCAATGCCAAAAGAGGCATTAAGAGAATATATAGAAAAGTTTATTTAATTTTTGTATAAGTATGATGTAAGAATGCATGATCACTCTCAGGATAATCCATTCTAAAATGAGCTCCTCTGCTTTCTTCTCTACTAAGTGCTGCTAATGTAAGAGCTTTTGCAATATCAAGTGAATTTATAACTTCAAGTTTTTCTACTAATGAAGAATCCTCATTATTTATATCTAACTTTTGTAGATCTTTTATTTTTTCTAAAGCTTTTTTTAGAGCATAACCGTTTCTAATAATTCCAACTTTTTGATATAAAAGTTCTCCTAATTGGTGTTTTATCTCTTTTGTATTTATTTTAGTGTTTTTAAGTTTTTCTATTAAATCTATATCTTTTTGAATATCTTCATTTTTAATATCAACAAAGTTTTTATTTCTATGAGAATATTTTACTGCATTATAACCTGTGAGTTTTCCAAAAACTGCACCTTCACTTAAAGAATTTCCTCCAAGTCTATTAGCTCCATTTACTCCATTATTTCCAGCCTCACCTGCATAAAATAACCCTTCGATATCTGTAAAACCATATGTATCAGTTTTTATTCCTCCCATTGTATAATGAGCTAAAGGATTTATAGGAATTGGTTCTTTAGTAATATCAATACCTTTTAAAGATTTTACTCTTTTTTTAAGGTTTATAAGTTTTGTATTAATTATCTCTTCTGGTATATCTGTCAAATCGAGAAATACTTCTTTTCCTTTTTGGATTTGTTTAAGTATAGCACGAGTTACAAAGTCTCTTGTATTAAGCTCATCTACAAACTCTTTTCCATCGCTATTTATTAATTTTCCACCTTCTGCTCTTGCAGCTTCAGAAATTAAAAAATTACTACCTTTAAGTCCAGTAGGATGGAATTGAACAAATTCTAAATCCATTCCCTCAAGTCCAATTCTAAGTCCCATTGCTATACCATCTCCGGTAGCATCTGCTACATTTGTAGTATATCCTTTATATAAACCAGCATAACCTCCAGTTGCTACGATAATTGCTTTTGCTTGAATTACTTTAATTTCACCTGTTTTTTCATCTAGAAATGTTGCTCCTGCTATTTTTCCATCATTTACTAAAAGATTAATTGCAAAATGATTTTTTATTGTAGTAATTTCTAATTCATTAAGTGCTTTATTAAGTGCTTTCATTATAGCTGGACCAGTTGCATCTGCCGCATAACAAGTTCTTTTATATTTTGTTCCACCAAAAGGTCTTTGTGCAAGTCTGCCATCAGGAAGTGTAGTAAAAGGAACCTTAAATCTTTTGTGTAATTCTCTTACTACTTGAGGAGCTTGTTCACAAAATATTCTTACTGCTTCTTCTTCTGCAAGACCTACGCCTGATTTTAATGTATCTTCTATATGATGCTCAATTGAATCTCCATCTCCCATATTGT
>JALWEZ010000235.1 GCA_027039165.1 Candidatus Moraniibacteriota bacterium | reverse complement strand
ACTTTCTCTCTCTGCATTACTTAGTTTTATGTCAGAATATGCCATATTTTTATAAAATACAAATTAACTTATTTATCTTTAGTATACGGTTTATTTGCATTCTTGTAAATGCATGTTATTAAATAAAATAGACATTGCACAAACAATGTCTATTTAAATTAACTCTTAAATTTTTAGTTAGTAAGTCTTGCATAAAATGCAGGCGCTCCATCTGTAAATTCAAATTCTGGCCATTTTTTCAAAATTTTATCTTTGTCGGCCTTTCCTCTAGTGTATAAATGAACCCCAGTTTTTGTATTATAAAGCCTATAAATTGGAGTAGTTCCGTCATCTGTAAGACTTGCGTAAAACGCTGGACCCCAGTCTGTAAACTCAAAGTCTTGATATTTATTTAGAATTTTTTCTTTATCTGCATCTCCTCTAGTGTATAGATGCGCACCTGTTCTGTTGTTATAAAGCCTATAAATCGGAGTTAGATTTTGACATGTTTGAGTAAGGCTTGCGTAAAATGCAGGAGCATTGTCTGTAAATTCAAAATCATTCCATCTATTTAATATCTTTTCTCTATCTTCTTCACCTCTAGTATACAAATGAAAACCAGTTCTTGTATTGTAAAGCCTATAAATTGGAGTATATTCTATCTTAGAAGTATCACAAACTTCTCCAGAACCATCTCTATTTTGATCTCCTACTGAACTTTTGTTGAGAAAGTGTAAATATGCCATACCTCCTTCAAAACCTTTTGCACCCACTAACAAATCATCCGTACCATTACCATCTATATCTCCTACATTTGTTACAGCACCTCCATAAAAATCTTCGCCTTTATTGTTTCTTGCACCATTTGGTGTACTATCATCTATCATTTCGGTCTCAACTACATCAAAATCAGAATTTAAATAATGAATGTAAACTATACCCTCACCATCTTTATCTCCATCAGTGCCCTTGCCACCATTTTTTCCAGGAGAACCTACTACTAAATCTATAATCCCATCTTTGTTAAAGTCACCACTAGCAACAGCTAAACCATAACGATCACCAAGAGCTAATCCTCCATTTATCTTTAAGTCACCTGAATAATAAGAAAATGTATCTTTTATACTACCATCTTTATTTAATAAATGCACATAAACAGCTCCTTGCTGGCAATATTGTCCCCTATCACATTCATCATCTGATTTATCACCTATATCATTTGGCGCTCCAACTATTATATCTATAATACCATCTCCATTAACGTCACCTAGATTTGCAATAGAAGCTCCATACATTGCGTCCTCTGCACCACGTGCTCCATGTTTTGAAGAAAAAGTAAGAGAAGAAGTATCTTTTATACTACCATCACTATTCAAAAAATACATATAAACATATCCGTCATCATTTCCCTTAGCTCCAATTGCTAAATCCCTAATTCCGTCATGATTATAATCCGCGCTAGCCAAAGCTGAACCAAAGAAATCTTCAGAATCACTATTTTTTTCTATCGAAGTAAGTGTCTTTGTTTCCTTTATACTACCATCCTTGTTTAAAAAATGAATATAAACTTTCCCTCTAGTTTTAGTTTTCTTATCATATTCATGCTCAGCGCCAACTGCTATATCTTTTATACCATCTCCATCCAAGTCTCCAAGCCCCACTATAGCAGAACCATATCTATTTGCTTCGTGATACTTCAAACCAACATTTTTTGTTTTTGAGTTAATTCGTGCTGTCTTTTTTATGGTTCCGTCACTATTTAAAAAATGAATAAAAACTTCTCCATTTCCATTATCTCCATAAATTGAGCTTACTGCAAAATCTTTTATGCCATCACCATTTAAGTCTCCTATATCTGCAACAGCTATCCCGTATCTATCTTGATCTTTTAAATTTATGCCTTCTATAGTTGCATTTTCATATATCTTTCTATCTTTTATGCTCACATTTCCATTATTAGAAGCAAAAGCAACCGTAGTAAACATAGAAATTGAAGTAAGAACGCTGAATAAACTAAACAAATATTTCATAAATTTTATTAAATTAATAACTTATTAAGCTCATATTAGCAAATTATTTGAATTTTGTCAAGTTTGAGTCTTGTCCAATGCAAGATGATACTGAAATGGGTATCCGTTTCTAGTGCAAAATGATACTTGAGAGAGAAAAATTTTGCTAAAATGGATTAGTAATTTACAATGCTCGCCTATGAAC
>JALWEZ010000234.1 GCA_027039165.1 Candidatus Moraniibacteriota bacterium | reverse complement strand
ATGATATTATAATTAATACTATTATTTATTATAAATATAACGATTAAAAGAATAATTATAATTTCAGTCTTTCTATCTTTTTTTCTAGTTTCGGGTTTTTTGGTATGGGTGGTTACTAGAAAAGCACCAACTTGTTTTGATGGCAAAAAGAATGGAAATGAAGCGGGAGTTGATTGTGGTGGAGTTTGTAGACCTTGTGAAATAAAGAAGAACATAAAACCATTAGAAATAACAGATAAAAGTATAGTTTATGGAGGTAAAGGTAAATATGACGCTGTTGTAACAATTAAAAATCCAAACACTCTTTATGGTGCATCAACTATAAGATATACAATTTCGTTAGTTTCAGCAGATGGTGAAGTTATAATGAAAAAAACAGGAGAAGATTTTATCTTACCAACGCAAGAAAGGTTTTTTATAGAAACTAATATTGAATCAAATGTTGTACCAAAAGATTTAAATATTTCAATAGATTACATTGATTGGAAAAAATTTGTAGATTACAAAGATCCAGATTTCTTGGTTCAAAATGTTCAATTTGGAAAAGTTGAGAGTGGGATAAATTATGCGAAAGCTTTTGCTTTAATTAGGAATAATAGTGATTTTGATTTTAGAGAGGTGAGAGTTTATGTTGTCATAAAAGATGAAAATGATAAGCCTATCGCAGTGAGTGCAACAACTATTGGAAATTTTCAAGCTAGAGATGAAAGAGATTTTACACTTACTTGGCCTTATAGATTTCCAGGTATTATGAGTAGTATAGAAATAGGTGTTTATGCAAATGTATTTGATTCACAAAATTTTACTCAGCAATATTTACCAGTTGGAAATTATGAAAGAAGAGAAGGACAATAATTAAAAAATATGAGTTTTTTTCAGAAATTATCACGATTTGATATAGTTACATTCATTGTATATACTCTACTCGCTTCAGTAGGATTAATTGCTCTTTATGGAATGTTTTCTGATAATAAGGATAATTTATCGGCGTTTTTTATGAGACAATTATTATTTGTAGTAATAGGGATTGTAATTGTTATCATTGTGGGAAATATAAACTATAATATTTTTTCCTCTTATGCAACACCTTTATATATTGTGATGATTATCCTCTTAATTCTAGTACTTGCTCTTGGAAATACTATAAGAGGAACAGTAGGATGGATAACTTTATTTGGATTTAATCTTCAAGTAGTGGAGATAGTAAAAGTTTTAATGATAATATTTTTAGCTAGCTTTATTTCCACAAAAAGAGCATTACTTGGAGAAATGATGACTATAATCGTTTCTTTTGTTTTAGTTGGTGTGATAGTTGGGCTTGTACTTATGCAACCAGATACAGGTTCTGCTTTAGTGGTTTTAGCTATTTGGCTTGGTATGATTATGATTTCTGGCATAAGAAAGAGATACGTCTTGAGTTTTGTGGCTATTGGTTTAGTGGTTATGTTTAGTGCTTGGCTTGTACTTGCTCCATATCAAAAAGCAAGAATTACAAACTTCTTACATCCCGAAAACGATCCAAAAAATACAGGTTACAATGTAATACAGTCTATTGTGGCAGTAGGAAATGGTGGTTTTTGGGGACAAGGAATTGGAACAGGTACTCAATCTAAGCTTAATTTTTTACCAGAAAAACATACTGATTTTATATTTGCATCATTTACAGAGTCTATGGGTTTTTTGGGTGCTTTTTCAATTTTTTTCTTATTTTTTGTGTTATTTAGTAGAATGCGAAGAATTGCACTGCTTGCAAAAAATGAATTTGGATATTTTTTAGTAGTTGGACTTTCTGTGCTTTACTTTGTGCATATGCTTGTAAATATCGGCATGAATATAGGAGTTATGCCAGTTACTGGAATTCCACTTCCTTTCATAAGTTACGGAGGAAGTGCAATGGTTGCTATGTCTTTTGGAATTGGTTTACTGCTTTCAATTTACAAATTTAAAGATGTTACAAAAGATAGTTTTGTAAGTGAATCTTATTAGATTATGCCATTGTAGGGCATTACTTACACAAAAGATTAGTTATAATGGAGTTGTTGTGATATTATATATTTATTAAGTATAAATTTTAAGATTTTTGATATGGATTTGGTTATACATTTCATTATTTTGCTAGCAACTTTCTATGTTTTAGCAATTATTTGTGATAAATATTTTGTAAAATCGCTTGAAATAATAGCAGAGAAATTAAAGATGAATTCAGAAATGGCGGGAGCTACTCTTATGGCAGTTGGAAGTAGTGCGCCTGAGCTTTTTACTTCTTTATTTGCTGTTTTTCAGTCAAGTGAGTCACTTAGCTTAGGAGCTGGTACAATTGTAGGATCTGCGCTTTTTAATATCTTAGTAATCATCGGAGTTTCAGCGCTTTACATGACAAACAAACAAAAACTTGCGTGGCAACCAGTTATCAGAGATATGGTTTTTTATTCTTTTGCTATTGGACTGCTTCTATTTTTCTTTTGGGATGGAAAGATATTTTTGTGGGAAGGTGTTACTCTAGTATCAATTTATGCTATTTATGTGTTTGTGGTAAAAAACTGGGCAAAGTGGCTTAAATACGAAGTGCCAGAATTTGATGAAGAATTTGATGTAGATGAAGACAAAGAAGATGGTTTTGTGACAAAAGTTTTTTGTAAAATTACGGATATTATAATCCCAGATCCAGAGAAAAATTATTTTTTGAGCTTTGTAGTAAGTATTGTGCTTATTGCAGTTTCAAGTTATTTCATGGTAGAGTCGGCTGTGGAAGTTGCTCATATTCTAAATATTCCTGGAGCTATCATAGGACTTACAGTACTTGCTCTTGGTACTTCAGTTCCAGATTTGATTTCTTCTATAATAGTAGCCAAAAAGGGTAAGGCTGACATGGCAGTAAGTAATGCAGTTGGTTCAAATGTTTTTGATATTTTTATAGGACTTGGACTAGTTTATGTGGTTTACTTTTTAATCATAGACAAAGACGCGACTTTTGTGCCAATTGATACTAACAACTTAATTTCTGGAGTATTACTTCTCTTTGGTACTGTAATTGCACTTGTTATGCTTCTTATGATGCAAAAATGGAAACTTGGAAGATATTCAGGATTTTTTCTTATATCTCTTTACGTTTTGTATCTAGGATATAATTTATATAATATTTACGCATAAACTTATGAGTGCAAATACAATAGGTCAAAATTTTAGAGTAACTACCTTTGGCGAGTCTCACGGAGGAGCTGTAGGATGTGTGATTGATGGTTGTCCTGCTGGGATAGAGATTTCAACAGATGAAATAGAAAAAGAGCTAAAAAGACGAGCAACTGGACAAAGTAAAATTACTTCTCAAAGAAAAGAAACAGATAAAGTAGAAATTTTGTCTGGAGTTTTTGAGGGTAAAACTATAGGAACTCCTCTTACATTATTAGTAAAAAACAAAGATGCAAAATCTAGTGATTATGAGTATCTAAAAGATAAATATAGACCAAGTCATGCGGATTTTACATATGACAAAAAGTTTGGATTTAGAGCATGGGCTGGAGGAGGTAGGGCAAGTGCTAGAGAGACAACTGCTAGAGTGATGGCAGGAGTAATTGCCAAAAAGATACTAAAAGACTTGTGTGAAGTGGAGATTTTGGCGTATGTGGTGCAAGTTGGAACTCAAAAAGCTCAGATTGACTCAAGTAAAGTAAATTTTGAAGACATAGAAAAAAATATTGTCAGATGTCCAGATGAGGGAAGTGCAAAGAAAATGATTTCTCTTATAGAAGAAACTAAAAAACAAGGGGATTCTGTAGGTGGAGTTGTAGAGTGTGTTGTAAAAAATCCACCTATTGGACTAGGTGAGCCAGTTTTTGATAAACTTAGTGCAGATTTAGCTCATGCTTGTATGTCAATTTCAGCTACCAAAGGTTTTGAAATTGGAAGTGGTTTTGCTGGTGCGCAGATGAAGGGTAGTGAGCACAATGATCCTTTTTGTTTAAATAGCGAAGGTAAAGTTTGCACTCGAACAAATAATTCTGGAGGAATTCAAGGTGGGATATCAAATGGAGAAAGTATTGTGCTAAGAACCGCTTTTAAGCCTACTTCTACAATTTTGAAAACTCAAAATACTCTAAATAACAAAAATCAAGAAATTATAATAGAGAATATCAAAGGAAGACATGATCCTTGTGTTGTACCTCGTGCAGTGGTTATAGTTGAGGCTATGGTTTCGCTTGTGCTTGTTGATCATTATATGAGAAACACTGCACAGAATAAGTTATTTGTGTAAAACTCAAAATATGCTTGAAAATAAAAATTTTCTAGAAAGTGGAGAAAATAAAGAAGAAGAAAACTCAAAATTTGAACTAGAAAACACTCAGGAAGGCAGGGAGATAAAAGAATTTCTAAAAAAAGAGTTTACTAGAAGAGAGATAATTCTCAAAAACACACTAGAAGAATTAGATATTCCAGATGAAGAATTTATGTTAGCGCCACCACTGCTTACTAGAACTGATTTTGGGTATAATTCAGACATTGATGGAGTGTTTTTGGGTTCTATGACGGATGAATTGAGACTTGAGCAAAAACTTATGGAGACTCACGGTCTTTCGCTGTTTGTTGTAAATTTAGATGAAAAAGCTTTAGAAAATATTTCTGAGAATATCCCAGAGCTTTATGGTGTGATTGAGCGAAATAGAGGTATCACAGCACATGATGAAGAGCTTGAACCTAGTGACGGAGAGGAATTTTTTGAAAAAGCACCCGAAAAAGAAGCAAGACTTAGAAGTATTTTATCTCCAGAACAAAAAGAGCAGTTAAAACAAGAGAGACTTAGGATTGGTGAGGAATTTATGGAAGAAATCAATCAAAAAGCTAAAGTGCTTGGTTATAATTTCTTTGGTTCTATGATGAATGATATGGATAGATTTGGTATTAATTCTGATGTGGATTTAGATGTGCTTTTGGATGTGGAGGACAACGAGAAAGAAAGAGAGATTTTTCTCTATGTGCGGATGTATCTTAAATGGAAATATATAGAGCAATACAACGCAGAAGTAGACTGTCACTATATAACTTCCAATGAACTTAAAGATTTAATTCAAAAAAGCCCAGAACTTAAACAAGTATATGAGCAAAAGTTTGATGTAGATTTGAGTAATGATAATATGTAAATACATGTTTTTTAAGTAGAGACGTTCATTTATGGCGTTAGTTAATCTATTAATAAAAGTCTTATGAATAAAAAAGTTGTAATAGCAGGAAGTGCTTCTCTTAGAGAAAAAATAGAATTTTGGAAAAATCATTGGGAAAGCAGGGGGTTTGATGTGGTTAATTATCCAGCACCTATCCCAAAAGAGACTTTTTTAAAAGATTATCCTCAAGTGCACAAAAGTTTTTTTGAAGACATAACTAATTCAGATATTCTTTTTGTGATGAATGAAGATAAGGGTGGTATAAAAGGTTATCTGGGTGCTGAGTCATTTGCTGAGATGTGTTTTGGTGTTGCTCAGAATTTAATTTACAACAAAAATATTCAAATAATAATTTTGCAATTACCAGAAAAAGCTGTTCAGTCTTATGATGAAATAACTTTGTGGTTAAAACTTGGATGGATAGAGCTTTATAAGAAAAAGTAAGAAGTATAAATTTATAAATTATTTTAAATTATTATGAAAAATGTAACTTTTATTACTGGAAATAAGCGTAAAGTGGAGTATTTGTTTAAATACCTAGGTTATCCAGTAGACCACATTAAGCTTGATTTAGATGAAATTCAATCTACTGATTTACATGAAATTGTAGAGCATAAAGTGCGTGAGGCTTACTCAAAAATTAAAAAACCAGTTATTGTAGAAGATGTTGCTTTAGAATTTGAAGCTCTAGGTGGTTTGCCGGGTCCATTTATAAAGTTTTTTGTGCAAAAAGTTCCACTTGATGTAATTTGCTCGATGATAAAAAAAGGAATGACTAGAAAAGCAACAGCAAGGTGCGTGTTTGGGTATTTTGATGGGCAGACTCTAGAGATAATTGAGGGTCATCTGGATGGAGAGATTGCACAGGTGCCAAGTGGTAGTAATGGTTTTGACTGGGATAAGATTTTTATACCACAGGGGTACTCTGTTACCAGAGCATCACTCAGTGAAAAAGACGACCAAAAAACATATTTGCAAATCAAACCATTTGCAAAACTCAAAAAATTTTTAGAAACAAGATAAGTTGATGTATAAGTTTAATCTACTACTTAATAATATTCTTGACTTTTGGGTTGGTTGAGTTGATAATGATAAGTATAGATGCATTAATTAAAACTTGAAATTATGCCAACGCCAACTGATTTGAATAGAGATGAAAATAAAAATTTCGTAGGAAGAGAAGAGTATATACAAACATTTAAAGAAGTTCTTAAAGATAATAATTCTAGATATAGAGTGCTTAATTTTTGGGGCATTGGAGGAATTGGTAAATCTGCTTTACAAGATGAAATAATAAAAACAGTTCTAAAAGATAGAATTGATACAATTTATACACAAATTAATTTAAAAAATGTTAATTCTAAAATTTCATTTTTGGAGTTACTTTCTCAGAATTTGTATAGAGACAAAAGGTTTAAAGTAGAATTTCCTCTTTTTTGGACGGCTTATGCTATTTATCAAGGGAATTCAGATGAAGAGTTTAATGGCATTAAGATGCCACTCGAAAAATTACTTAACTTAGTTGCGAGAAAAATAACTTTAGGAAAAGAAGTTTTGGAATTTCTTAAAAAAGATTATAAAAATCATCCATTACG
>JALWEZ010000233.1 GCA_027039165.1 Candidatus Moraniibacteriota bacterium | reverse complement strand
TTTGAAAATATTCCCAATATTCATTATTCTTTTGATACCTCACCCTAAAATATTTCAAAAATCCTCTAATCACAATTTTCGAAAAAATCACATTATGTATTATACCTGCTATGTGGGTAGGTACTTTTATACTTGACTTAGCTACTTAAATAGTGCACAATAATATTATGCACTCGTAGCTCAGTTGGATTAGAGCGTCTGGTTTCGGCCCAGGAAGTCGCAGGTTCGAGTCCTGCCGAGTGCACATAATTAAATTATTTTTACTTTTTAAATTAATCAAAGAATATCAAAGAACTTGTTTAAATGAATAATTAAAACTAAATTTGCTTATTAATTTTAAATTCAGATGCAGAGAAAAAAACCTATGCTCAAAACAAAAAGTGGAATGTTTTTTGAAGGAAATTGTAAGGAAGTTTTGAGTGCGCTTATACAAAAAAAACATTTGATTAATGAGAATAAAAACCATAGTCATATAAGACCACTTTTAATTGTTCTTTCTGGTATAATGAGAGGAGCAGATGGAGGAGGACGTACTCAAGCACTTCAAGAACTTGGACTTATTGATTCATTTGATAATATGCTTGGAATTTCAACTGGTGCTGGAATCGTTGCTTATGCTGCGTCTCATCAGTGTGCAGTAGGAAACAGTATTTATCACAAAGAATGCATTGAACTTCCTCTAGTATCTTTTAAAAGAGCTTTGAAAGGTGGGTATTTAGCTGATGTACATTCAATGGCAAATTTGCTAAGACGTGGAGAAAAAGCACTAAATCAAGAGATTATAAAAAACTCAAGAACAAATGTTTTTGTAGCTACTAGTAGAAAAAGTGATGGAAAACTTAAACTGTTTAATTTAAAAGATTTGAGTGATATGGTCAGTGCAATAGAAGCTTCATTTGCAATTGTTGGAGCGTCTAATCACATAACTATAGATAATGTAGATTATATAGATGGTGCACTTTCTATGCCTTTTCCTCCAAAAGAAATTATAGACAAATTAGATCCAACGCATATATTTATAATTGCAAATAAGACTGAAAGAGAACGTTTATTACTAATTCACAAAATTATAGCTAAATGGATGGTAAGGAAAACAAAACATTTAGAACCAGAAATCCTTAAATGGCAAGAAAAATATGACAAATCTCTTTCTGATTTAAGAGATAATAGCCAAAAAATTCCCTACCTTATAGCTTGGAGCGGAAAAGATGTTTTTCCTTTAGAAAAAAATCCAAAAAAACTAATAAGTGTTACAAAAAAAGCAAATAAGCACACCAAAGATTTATTTAAAAAATATAATCTAATCCCATGAAAGATATTATTTTAATTATACTGAATAAAGTTTACATATTTTTTTTAAACAGACGTTATCACGTGATTTTAAAAAATTCAGAAATTCTTAATTTGAAAAATCCACTACTTATTTTACCCAATCATCCTGCTTTTGTAGATCCTCAAATACTTTTTAGTCAAATTTATACTAAAACCAAAGCTTCTCCACTGGTTGTGAAATATATATTTGACATGCCAATTATCCGCAATGTTTTAAAACTCATTGGCGCTATTGAAGTTTATGATTTCTCTAAAGTTAATGATGTAAAGCTTGCATCCAAAAAAATGCACACAAAAATCCTAAACCATTTTAAAAAAGGAAAAAGTATAGTTTTGTATCCATCTGGTCAAACACAAAGTCAAGGACATGAGATAATTATTGGCAAACAATCAGCTTACATACTTACAAAAAATTTACCTAAAAATACACGCGTAGTAGGAGTAAGAATTAGTGGACTTTGGGGCAGTGTTTGGAGTAGAGCTTGGAATGGAAAAAATGTAAAAATAGTACCAACATTTTTTAAATCCTTTTTTTATCTAATTGCAAATTTGGTATTTTTTCTGCCAAAACGGAAAGTGGTTATTGAATTTTTGGATATAACTGAGGAAGCAAAAAAACAGTCAAAAAAATCTTTGGATGATTTCAATAAATTTTTAGAATCTTTTTATAATAAAAATGGAGAGGAAAAAGTTCGCTATATAAAACATTTTTTCTTTGCACCAAAACTCAAAAAACAATTACCAAAACAACAATACTTCATCTCCCAAAGAGGATGTTAAAAAATGGAGAATCGCCATAGTGGGCTCTGGTCCTTCTGGGCTTTCGTGCGCATGGTATCTTACCCTCTTTGGTTTTAATGTGGTGGTGTTTGAGAGGGAAAATGAGGCTGGGG
>JALWEZ010000232.1 GCA_027039165.1 Candidatus Moraniibacteriota bacterium | reverse complement strand
ACTTTAAATCAAATCAATGACATAAAAATCATAAGCAATCAAACAATAGATTACTTAGGCGAGCATTGTAAACTGGATTTAAAGAAAAAGAAGGATATTATTTTAGCTATTTGTTAGCAACTGATTTTAAATTTAAGATACACACCAATCAGTAGTACTCATATCTAAGCCTAAAGAATATTTAAGTAAGAGTGTGGAATCATATGAACTAACCACTCCATCACAATTAACGTCCCCTGTATTTGCTGACACTTGCCAATTTGTTCCACTCATATCAAAACCTCCTAACTTTCTCAAAATAAGCATTGCATCTACTGAATTTATAAAATTATCTTTATTTACGTCAGCGCGAACATCATTAAAAGCGATATTGGGATCACTCCCATTTAAAAACTCTTCCAAATCATAATAGCCATCTGAGTCGGCATCAGTTTTGACTAAATCACCGTATTGTGCAGTGGTTAGGTTTCCAAAATTATCAATTTCCCAATTATCAGCCATTGCATCATGATCACTATCTACATATGGAGTAACAGAGGCCATTACTGGAAAACTCACATTTCCATCATTCCAATCTTGTTGATTTACTTCATGATCAAAGCCAGTTTTATTAATTACATCATTAATCATTCTAGTATCCACGGAATCAGAGTTTTTAACAAGACTTCCATTTTCATTGAAATGAGCATTATCCCCCACGTCAGAAAGAACTAAATTATAAGCATCATTTGTATTTAAAACACTAACTGGAAAATTTGATTTTTCCAAAGTAGTGTATCTTTTATATTTATCTTCTAAAGGAGGGTAACCACTTTGACTCATTTTATAAAAAGCAAACTCATCACTGGGTGGATTATAATTTGGTAGCATGATATTTCCAGACATATACAAAGATGCAGGTGGACTACTTTCGCATCCCGCCTTCCATGGCTCATGAAATATTCTATGATAATACACATTATCAGTAGTTTGAGGTCCTGCTTTGTAATAATTATTTATATAATCCACTTTTGCATCATGAGTAGATTCTCCAGCTCTATTACCCCAATTATATATAACATTATTTATAACTCTAACTTTATTTGTATTAACACGAGGATTACGATGATCTGAACCAGTAAATAAATTCCTATGAACAGAAACATCCTTAACCCATTTACCTGTATAAAAACAATTTCCTCTACTTGAATTAGATGTTCCTTGGATATTCATACCAGTGGAATGTCCTTCTTCTGACTCACCAAATAAACTATTTTGAATAGAAAAATTATAAATTGAATCATCTTCCTGAGCACTGCTACCTAGTGAAACTGAAAATAAATTATCTCTTGTCCACTCAGATGAAATATGATCAACTATAATATCATGTCCTCTTCTAAAATACACATTATGAGGACGTGGTCCACCATTACCCTTATAAGTAGGCGTCCAACCTTGTCTAAATTTTAAATATCGAATTACAACATCATGTAAATTATCTGCATTATTTGGAACATAGATTAAACCTGTAATCCCTTCTGAATTACCAGGTTTCATACGAAGACAAATTCCGTCTCCTGGTGCAGTTTGACCAGCTATTGTTACAAAAGGATTTGTGAGCCTTATAGGACTAACTAAATCAATGTACCCAGAGACACGAAATACTACAATCCTGGACCCAGAGGATTCTACTGCTTCTCTTAAGCTTCCTGGTCCACTATCATTCAAGTTTGTTACTTCTATAATTCTTCCACCTCTTCCGCCAATCGACTCCGCACCATATCCTTCCGCTTCTGGAAAAGCTGGAATTTGCGCCTCTACAAAAAAAACACTACTAAAAAACACAATATTTAAAACAAAAAAATATACTGCACTGCTTCTTAAAAGACTGATTTTCATAATAATATTTTATTTTACTAACTTTTTAAGTATACACTATAATAAAAAATTTATAAATGTAGTGTATATTTCGAAATTTATTAGAATTTTACTTTTTTATCTTAAATTATGTCTTTTCTTCACTGATTAAAATCAAAGCTCTTAGTATACTTTATTAATCTTTTTTCTTTCGATCTAACTCCATCCTCTCCAAAATATTTGATGTAAAAAATATATCATTAGTTGGAGTTATGTTTTTTTTGAATTCATTTTTTCTAATTTCTATATTTTTAATAATATCATCGAATTCTTGTTTTTGAAAACTGTTCTTTTTTCGCTCAAGCATCACTCTTGAAGATAATTCTGCATCTGATAAGTCACTCTTATATAAACTACTATATCC
>JALWEZ010000231.1 GCA_027039165.1 Candidatus Moraniibacteriota bacterium | reverse complement strand
AAAACCTAAAAAAGTGATAAAAGAAAACTTAGAAAATTATCTTCCTTATCTTACAGCAGATTATTTTAGAGAAAAAACATTAAGGCAATTCAGTTTACCAGAAACGAATTTGAAACTCATTCAAGAAAATGATTTAGTGATGATATGGGATGGCTCAAAATCAGGAGATATTTTTATTTCGGACATTAAAGGTATATTAGCTTCTACAATGGTAAAACTAATTCTTAAACAGGAAAGTTTATTTTATAGGTATTTGTTCTATATTCTAAAAAATTATTTTGAGGAATTAAACAAAAACACAACAGGTTCAGGAATACCACACGTTTCTAAAGATGTGTTTAATAACCTTCTAATTCCTTTACCATTCAAAAATAATCAACCTGACCTTGAAAAACAAAAAGAAATTGCAGATTATTTAGATAATTTGCATAATAAAATAAAACAATTAGAAGAACTACAACAAACACAAATAGAAAAATTTAAACAGTTAAAAGAAAGCATTTTAAACAAAGCCTTTAGGGGAGAGTTAGTTTAGATATTTATTGGAGGGCTATATATTGAAAACAACTAGACAAGCTTTAGAAAAATTTATAAAAGAAAAAGTCAATCTTGACCCAGAAGAAACAAAAAAAGCAAGAAATAGTAGAGATTGGTTAATAGAGCAGATAAATAATTTACCTTCTAAATTTGACGACTTCCCGTTTTTATACAAAGAAAAACATAGAAAATTTGGTTCTTTTGCAAGAAATACAAAAATAAGACCTTTGGATGATATTGATTTGATTATTACTTTTTCGGCATCTGATGAAGAAGGAAATGGAGCATCCTATATTTGTTATTCTTCGAGTGGAATTTGTTATATTTTTGTCCCTGAAGAACATAGAACCTTAAGAAGATTTTGCGATGAAAATGGATATCTTAACTCAAGAAAGATATTAGAAAAATTAAAATCATACTTATCTGAAATACCACAATATAGTCAAGCAGAAATACATAGGAGACAAGAAGCAGTTACATTAAATCTATCCTCTTATCCATGGAATTTTGATATTGTTCCTGCTTTTTTCACAGTTAGGGATGAAAACGGAAGAAATTATTATCTAATCCCTGATGGAAATGGAAATTGGAAAAAAACAGACCCAAGAATAGACCAAGAAAGAGTAACAAATATAAACCAAAAACAAGATGGTAAAGCTCTTGAATTCATAAGATTATTAAAGTATTGGAAAAGAAAAAATTTTAATTTTATAGGTTCTTACCTCTTTGAAAATATAGTATTAAATTTCTTAGAAGAAAAAAAATTGATAGATAATAAATTATTAAATTTATGGATGTTTTTTGATTATCTGCAATCTGCTATTTATAACTCAGTTTACGACCCTAAAGGAATTCAAGGGAATATCAATAATCTTGATTTTGAAACAAAATATAAAGTTGATGAAAAAGCACAAACAGATGAGAAAAAAATTTATGAAGCATATAAATTTGAAAAAGAACAAGAGCATAAAAAAGCAATAAGTAAACTCAAGGAAGTTTTTGGATCGGAGTTTCCAGACTATGAGTAAAAATATTAATTATGCTTTTCCAGAACAAAATAACAAAGAATTTATAAAACTGTTAAAAGCTCAAAGATATTATTATCAAGTAGCAAAAAGATGGCAAATAAGTAGGTTATTTATTGGTAGTTTAATTCCTATTCTATTTACAATTACAAAAATAAAAATATCCAATGAATTTCAACCTATTAAAATTTTTATTCAAAATTATTTAAATTGGTTAGACATGTCATGTATAGTAATTTTATCTTTATTGTGGATAGCTTTAAGTTTTTTATTTAGAATTTGTGAGAAAAAGTATATATCTTTAGGAGCATCTATCCAAGAAGAATTTGATACAAGTTTATTTAAAATAGAGAAAAATACAATTTGCTTTCCAGAACCAACCAACATTATAGAAATAATAAATAAAGGAGCTGAAAGATTTAAAGGAAATATAGAAAAGCTTAAAAATTGGTATCCTTTAGAAAATAGTGGAAACAGATTTCTAAACATTTTACTATCACAAAGGACAAACATTGTATGGGATAGAAAACTTAAAGAAAAGTATAAAAATTTCCTAATATGTCTAATTGTCTTAATATTTATAATAGAAGTAATTATTGCATTGTTCCTTAATCCAAGTTTTAAAGAAGCCGTTTCTATTTTATTTTTATCTTCTTTCCCTTTGTATTTTTTATTGGGTGAATATGCTTATGAATTACAT
>JALWEZ010000230.1 GCA_027039165.1 Candidatus Moraniibacteriota bacterium | reverse complement strand
TTGCAGGATACCGCGGAGGTAGGTAAGTGCTTGAAATCTCCTAAGATTCAGATTATGGGAGTTTTGCGCTTTTTCCTGTTTCCCTCAATACTTGTAAACGAACCCTAAATTGCCCAATTGAATAGCTTCACCACGACGATAACCAATTTCCCGATCAATCTCTAGCGCTTGCTCATAGTAACGCCGTGCCTTTTCCAAATCACCCAAATCCTGGTACACCTGCCCTAAATTGCCCAATTGATTGGCTTCTCCCTGATGGTTACCAATCTCCCGATCAATCTCCAGCGCCTGCTCATGATAGCGCCGCGCTTTTTCCAGTTCCCCTAAATTGCGATACACCAGCCCTAAATTGCCCAGTTGATTGGCTTCTCCCTGCCGATTACCAATTTCCCGATGAATCTCCAGTGCCTGCTCGTGATAGCGCTGCGCCTTTTCCAATTCCCCTAAATCCTGATACACCAGCCCTAAATTGCCCAGTTGAGCAGCCTCTCCCTGACGGTTACCGATTTCCCGCAACATCTCCAGCGCCTGCTCATGATAGCGCTTTGCTTTTTCCAGTTCGCCTAAATCCTGGTACACCAGCCCTAAATTGCCCAGTTGATTGGCTTCTCCCTGCCGATAACCGATTTCCCGAAAAATCTCCAGCGCCTGCTCGTGATAGCGCTGTGCCTTTTTTAGTTCACCTGAATTCCGGAACACGGCTCCTAAATTGCTCAGTTGAGCAGCTTCTCCTTTTCGGTAACCAATTGCTCGATGGATTTTCAGTGCCTGTTCACAATAGCGCCGTGCCTTTTCCATTTTCCCTAAATTATAATATACTGTCCCTAAATTGCCCAGATCTTGCGCCATTTTTTCACGGTCATTAAATTCCTTATCAATCTCCAGCGCCTGCTCATGATAGTGCCGTGCCTTTTCCAGTTCACCCAAATTTCGGTAAACCAGCCCTAAATTGCCCAGTTGATTGGCTTCTCCCTGACGATCACCGATTTTCCGAAAAATCTCCAGCGCCTGCTTATGATAGCGCCGTGCTTTTTCCAGTTCACCTAAATTCCAGTACACCAGCCCTAAACTGCCTAAAATATCAGCTTCACGGGATTTGTCATTGAGTTCCTGAAACAATCCCAGAGCCCGATTGAAATATGAAATAGACCAGGTGAATTCTCCATTAAGCCAGGCAATCAATCCTTGCAAAAGTAATGATTCAGCTTTTAAAGAGGGCGATAAATGATTTAAAATATTTTTAGATAATTCCTTCATTAATTTCCGGGCTTCAGTTAATTTACCAATTTGCATTGCCATCCAGGCTTTATTTAGTAGGGCAGAAACATATTGTTCACTATTTTTATTTTTCCTTTTTTTAACTGCATCAAACTGTTCGCAGGCGACCAGATACTCTTGATACAATTTTTGTTCCTCGGGAGGAGGGGCTTTTTTTTCTTCGAGATAATCAATCATTCTTTCGAACCAAAATGCTTTTGTTCGTCCATCCCAGAAATCAGTAGCAATTTCCCGCAATCGGTTTAAATTGGGAAAGGATAGCCAGATTAACGCCAGAATATGGTAGTTAATGAATACCTCACGATGGATGTTTAAGGCGTGAAGTACTGAATTTCTTTTTAATTCCTTTTCTTCTTCGGAGATGATTTCATCAAAGTTTTCAATGGAAATCATGCTATTTCGATACGACTTAAAAAAATCGGTCAGAGAAGTCACCCGGGGTAAACGAACGGATTCAAAGCGGTAGTGGGAAGGTAGTTGGGAGGTAATATCGTCCAAAATTTTTTGTTTAAGTTTTTCATCACTCACTCCAATAAAAATATAACCTCCACGTGGTGCCAGTCTTTTTACAATTTCCACCAATTCCGGTAAACGTGCCCGTTGAGTCGGGAAAATTTTTATGTTGTTTTCAGGCACTGACATCACGTCCTTTTTAAAAATATTATCTATTATACTAAAAACTCTTACGCAAAATTTTCATTCATTCTAAAAAAATCCCGCTGTTTGTTGAAAGAGCTTTAGCTTGTGTAAAATGAAATTCTCCAATCCCAATCTGGCTTTATCCGAGCAGTTGGGCTAAAACCATATTTGGGATATGTTGTTTATTTATACCCGAACTAAAGAGGCTGTGTAAAAATAAAATTCTGAAGAATATTTACTCAATATCGCGCATATTGTAGCTCATAATGTTTATTTAAAACCGGGTCAATAAAAAGCGTGTTGTTCAATCCGTATTTTATAATGAATTTAGTATTTCTTTATGGC
>JALWEZ010000229.1 GCA_027039165.1 Candidatus Moraniibacteriota bacterium | reverse complement strand
ATATAATAAATATGGATGGCTTATCAAAAAGAAAACCTAAAAGACGACAAATTCGCTCAACGCATCGCAGAAATATTTCTACCAAAACTACTTCTAAAAAAACTCCAAGTAAACCTGTAGATGTGAAGCGAACTTTTAGTGATAAAAAAATAAATTATACTTATTCTGATACTAAAAACTTTGCTCCTAATAAAGCGAATGTTTCAAAAAAAACAAAAAAACCTAGAGACAAATCTAAATCATTATTTTTTATATCTATAGCATTATTTTTGATAAGTATAGTATTTCTTCTCATGTTTCTTGTTTTTAAGGCTACCAACACCCTAAATAACGATGTCTCCCAGGACAGCTTTAATGACACCAATTCTAGTCAAGCTAAAAATTCTAATCAATCTTTTTTCTCAACATTATCACAACTTGCTCAAAAAGGTGACGAAACAGCACTATCTGGTTACGAAAATGGTCGGATTAATATATTATTACTAGGTATAGCTGGCACTCAAAAAGCTGGCGCTAATTTGACTGATACCATAATGATTGCAAGTATTGATACAAAAAATCATCTTGTTTCTTTAATTTCATTACCTAGAGATTTACTAGTGAAATATAAAAATTCTTATGTGAAAATAAACAGCGTGTACACAAGAGGACTTGCAAATGAAACAGGTATCCAAGATATAAAAGACACTATACAAAAAATAACTGGACAAAAAATTAATTATCATATAATACTAGACTTTCAAGGATTTATCGATGTAATCGATGCTTTAGGTGGAATAAATATAAATGTTCCTAGAGATATAAATGATACTAAATACCCAGGTCCAGGATATAGTTATGAAACATTTAAAATTTCAAAAGGATTACAACATTTAGATGGTACTACAGCTCTTAAATACGCAAGAAGTAGGCACGAAGATCCTGAAAGTGATTTTGGACGTGCAAAAAGACAGCAACAAGTACTGAAAGCGGCTCGAAATAAAGCGTTTACTCTTGGAACTATAGCGAATCCTTTCAAAATAAACGATTTAATTAATGCTATAGGAAAACATGTTAGAATGAATATTAAACCAAAAGAAATAACATCTTTTATAGCTTTAGTTAATAATTTAGACACTCACAATATAACAACTTTTGTAGTAGATGCTTGGCAAAAAGATAGTTTACTCATAAGTACTCGCATCGGAAATTTGCCAGGACTAGCTCCTAGAAGTGGTAATTGGAAAGAAATTCAAGAAATAGCAAGAAATATTTTTTCAATAGACAAAATAAAAGAAAGAAAAACTCAAATTTCAATAGAAAACCCTTCCATTTTAATAATTTCTTTTGAAAATAATATTATCACCAAAAACAACTTATTAAAACACCTACAAGGTCGTGGATTTTCAAATATTAAATTTTTACAAACAAAGAAAGGATTAAGTGCGCCAGAATCTACTATAATTTTAGATAAAAATGGTGGAAAATATCTTACTTCTCTTGATGAATTAATAGAGCAATTAAATGGTAAAATTCAAAAAGAACTTCCTGGCAACGTAAAAGACCTTAAAGAATTATCCAACAATGATGCCGATTTTATAGTTATATTAAGTGATGACGCATTAAAAACTTACAACCACAAAAATTTAACTAAAGAAGAATTCACTAATCTTTCTAACAAAGAAAATGAAAAATGATACCAGGTTAATCATAGGATTAGGAAATCCAGGAAAATGTTATGAATTAACTAGACACAATGTTGGATTTATGTTTTTGGATTATTTTATTAAAAAAAATGATTTAGAAAATTTTAAAAGTGCACCAAAATTACATGCAGATTTAAGTGCTTATTACCTAAATTCAAAAAAAATATTTTTAGCAAAACCTTTAACTTTTATGAATAATTCTGGACTATCTACTCGTAATGCACTTGATTTTTATAAATTAAAACCAGCAAATTTAGTGATAGTGCATGATGATTTAGATATAAAATTTGGTGAATATAAAATATCTCAAAATAAGAATGCCTCTGGACACAATGGTATTTTGAGTATTATAAATCACATACAAACTAAAGATTTTATAAGAATAAGAATTGGCATAGATAATAGAACAAAAGAACAGAGGACTAATCAAAAAGGTTCAGACTATGTATTAGGAAAATATAATCAAAAAGAATTAAATATTTTATCTAAAATTTTTTACAAAATATTAGTAGAAGAAAGACTGGATTGTATTTAAAATATATATAAATAGATTATTATTACCCCAGACGGGGGCGAC
>JALWEZ010000228.1 GCA_027039165.1 Candidatus Moraniibacteriota bacterium | reverse complement strand
CAATGAAAACAATCAAACTATATCTACTGGCTATGCGGAAGAAATAAGAGGTCAGGGACTTATAAACACTACTTCAGCAATAGAAAATGCAGAAACAAGTGCAATAGGTAGAGCCTTAGCAGCATTTGGACTAATTGGAGGAGAGTATGCTTCTTCATTTGAAGTTGAGAATGCTATTCAAAAACAAAACAGCATTACAAATGAAGAAATTAATACACCAAACGATGTAAAATCAATTATTCAGCAAGAAAATGAAAAACTCAAAGCTGCCAATTTGAGTGTTTATATGCAGGATAATATGCTAATTATTCAGGGTAAATCATTCGGACATCAAAATCTGATTAAAAAACTTGGCTATAAATGGAATCCAAGTAAAAAGGTGTGGTATAAGCCTCTTCTTAATCAAGCCTCCTAATGGAGGTTTTTTGATGCTATTATTTTTTTAGGTAAAAAATCTGAGAGGAAAGCAACAAAGTTTTTAAATTCACTTAATTCATTTATTAAACTTTTGTATTTGTAAGATTTAATATCTTTATAATAATTTTGTAATAATTCAATCTTTTTTTTCATAGACAAATCTTTTAAATAAGTATTTTGTGTATATTCAATCCAATCATAAATAAAAAGAACTCTTGCAAATCTTTCAGGAGTTACGGAGAAAATATTAGGATATTGTTTTTGGATGTGTTTTAAATATGATTTAGTGTTTTCAATTAAATTTTTTTTAGTTATTGCATTTTTAAAAATTTCAATAGCTTTTTTTAATCTAGTAATTGCAGCTTTATCGTCTGCTGAATAAGGAATTTTAAAAATAAGAGTATTTAAAAATTTTAAAGATGGTCTTTTTCCTATTAAAAGGGAAGTGTAATTTTTATTGTGGAATATTAGATAATTATGTTTTTTGTATCTTTTTACAAGGGTTTGGATTTGTTTTTGGTATTTAGACAAAGAAATCTCATTATTTAATAGTTCCTTTTTGAAATAAACAGCTTCTTCTAAAAAACTTTGACGTTCTTCTAAATAAGATTTTACTTCATTAAAATCTAATCCATATTTGAAAAAAATATCAAAAGGATTTGCATTTATATGTGATTTATTAGATTTAATATTTTCTTCAATTGTATCTAAATTTATATCAAGTTCAATATTTTTTAATATATCTTGGCTTATCAATTCACTAATTTGTTTTAAGGTTTCTAAAACTTTTTGATATTGATTTTTGTTTCCTTTAAAAAAAATTTTTATTAATTCTTCTATGGAAATAGTGTTTTTCTTTTTAGAATCTAAAATTTGTAAGTTAGTATTAAGACTTTCTACAGCTTTTTTAAAATTAACAATACTTTCATATAGAGGATTTTTTATATTTTCTTCAGTATTAAGTTTTTGTAAATAATCATTTAATAATTCTTCTGCCGACAAAGAATTATTCATTATATCTTTTATTTCCCTTGTTCTAAAAATTGCTTCAAAAAATATAGTGTTTAACATTTCTGCATTGGTATTGCTTTTAATATCTTCATATATAAAATCAAAATAACATGGTTCATTAATATCTATCAATCCAAATTTTTGATTTTCCATTTTAACCCCTAAACACATTACAATGAACTTTAATAATGTATTATACATCAATTTATCTTTTCATAAAATTTAATTTTAAAAAAATTTTTACTTCTCTTAAAACTCCTTATTTTTGAAGGTTTAAACGGATTGTCATTTTTTTTTAATTATTCGTTAGGGACAGAGTATTAAATTTTCAGGGATAATTTCATTGTGATAATTAATTTAAATAAAGGAAAAGAATGGAAAGATTTCTGACAATTAATGAAGTTGTTAATATAGTAGGTTTTAAAAAATCCACTATATATAAATTTATCAGAAATAAAACATTTCCACCACCAATAAAAATTGGTCGTTCAAGTAGATGGAGATTATCTGATGTAAATAAATGGATTAAACAGTTTAATTAACTAATTTTACTAACTAAGTATCTTTTACACCTCTATGGTGTGGCTTATAGAAATATAAGCCCCGTTGATGTGGTAACCCCACCACCTAAGGAGGATGTAAAAGATATGAGGTTAGTAAATGAAAGTTATATCCAAAAAGAAGTAATGTGAATGGTTAATAAAAAATTTAGAACAGGTGAAATATATCTAAATATTTACAGTTTTTTAAAACTTGCAAAAACAGCAAACGGGTGCTTATTGCCTAATTTTTAGGCATTAAATCAAATGAAGGTCAAAGAGACCTTTTGATGTCATTT
>JALWEZ010000227.1 GCA_027039165.1 Candidatus Moraniibacteriota bacterium | reverse complement strand
AATATCGGTAAATTTAAAAATAAAGGTGATTATATACGAGCTCCAGAGGAAATTGAAAAAAGTGATAAGAAATTTCAGACAAAGTTGTTAGGAGAACATAATCAAAAAAATTGTTTTGTCGCTTATGAAGTTTGTAAAAAAATAGGATTGTCAGATGAAATGATTTTGCCCTATATCGCAAAATTCCAGCCTGTAGATAAACGATTGGAAAAAGTAACTGTAAAAAATGAAATTATTTTTTATGATGATGCTATGTCTTCTCTTCCTATTTCAACAACGGCTGCAGTTAACTCACTTCAAAACGTGGATACAATTATACTAGGAGGAGCTGATAATGATATTTCATACAAGGATTTTGCAAATTTTTTAGCTAAGTCCACTATAACCAATTTCATTATTTTTCCTGGAATAGGAGAAGAAATGGTCAAAGAAGTGAGGAAAGACAAAAATAAGAATGTGCTGAAAGCTAGTAATATGGTTGAAGCAGTTCGACTGTCTTTTGAATATACTCAAAAAAATAAAATTTGCTTACTGTCTACAGCAGCACCAAGCTTTGGGATGTTTAAAGATTATAAGGATAAGAGTAGGCAATATATAAATTATATAGAGAATTTTTAGATAGGCTCTGAAATATAGTCATATTTTAAGATAGATGATATACTTTTAGTAGAATAATTTTTAAAAATTAGTTTATGAAAATATTGGTAACAGGTGGTGCTGGGTTTATAGGAAGTAATTTTATAAATTATGTACTAGAAAACTATGGGAATGATAGTATTATAAATCTAGACTTACTTACTTATGCAGGAAACAAAGAAAATAATAAAAAATGGGAGTCTGATGAGAGGTACAGTTTTGTAAAAGGGGATATTTGTGATAAAAGTCTTGTAAATGATTTAATTTCTCAAGTAGATGCGGTTGTGCATTTTGCAGCAGAGTCTCATGTTGACCGCTCAAATGAGTCTAGTGAGCCATTTGTCAGGACAAATGTGATAGGAACTCTAACTCTACTAGATGCAGCTCTCAAAAACGGTAAAAAACGGTTTCATCACGTGTCTACAGATGAAGTTTTTGGGCAGCTCAAACCAGGAGAAAAAGCCTTTAATGAGCAAACTTCATACAAACCAAGAAATCCATATAGTGCATCAAAAGCTTCTAGTGATCACTTCGTAAGAGCGTATCACCAAACTCATGGTTTGCCGATTACTATTTCAAATTGTTCTAATAATTATGGATTTTTTCATCATCCAGAAAAACTTATTCCTCTTGCAATTACAAACATTCTAGAAGGTAAAAAGGTTCCAGTTTATGGAGAAGGTGCTCAGATAAGAGATTGGCTTTTTGTAACCGATCACTGTCGTGCTATTGATTTAATTTTGCGAGATGGTAGAATTGGTGAGACTTACTGTGTAGGAGGAGATAATCAACCGACAAACCTAGAAATAGTTAAAACTCTTATTAAATCACTGGGTAAAAATGAAAAAGATTTTATAAGTTTTGTGCCTGATAGAGCTGGACATGATTTTAGGTACGATATTGATTACACCAAGATAAATAAAGAATTAGGATGGAAGCCTAGTGTAACTTTGGAAGAGGGGATAGAACAAACAGTGAATTGGTATAAAGAAAATGAGAATTGGTGGAAACCTATAAAAGAAAATTTATAATTTTGCTTATGAAAAAAATTTTAATTTTGGGAAGTCGTGGAATGCTGGGGCAAGAATTAGTTGTCCAAGCTCAAAAAAAAGATTGTGATGTAGTTGCGTGGGATAGAAGTGATTTAGATGTTACGGATTTTAAAAAACTGAAGGATATGATACTAGAACTTGAACCTCAAGTGATTTACAATGCTGTGGCTTATAATGCAGTGGACGCTTGCGAAGAAAGTGATGGAGAATATGCTAAATTACAAAAATTAAATATTGAAGTTCCTACACGGCTTGCAAAAATTTCCAAAAAAATAGGAGCTACACTTGTGCAATATTCTTCTGACTATGTTTTTGGAGCTAAACAGAGAGAAATTGATTACTCTGGAGGATACAGTGAGTTTGATGAGACGGGTGCTGTTTCTAAGTATGGAAAATCTAGGGTAGAGGCAGAAAAAAATATTTCTCAAATACTTGATAATGAAAAATACTATATAATCAGATTATCTAAATTGTTTGGTTCTCCAGCTAGTAGCATAAGTGGCAAAAAAGCGTTTTTCGATTTTATGCTAGAAAAAGGAAAAGAAGCTCAAAAAACTGGCGAAAAAATTAAGGCAGTTGATGGAGAGGTGAGTAAATTTACCTATGCAAAAGATTTAGCTCTAGAGAGTATTTCAATTGTAGATGAAAATTCTGAGAGTGGTATTTACCATATAACAAATGAGGGTGTGTGTTCTTGGTATGAGGGACTTTTGGAATTGTACAAAATTGTAGGACTTGATGACGTAGTAGTTGAACCAGTTTCTCCAGAAACATTTCCACGACCTGCCAAAAGACCAGCATTTAGCGCTCTAAAAAACACAAAAAGAAAGCCACTTAGACATTTTTCAGAAGCTCTTCGAGATTATTATGGTTCTTAGGCAAATTTCTAGCAGTTGAAAAAAAGTAAAATTAGTTTTATACTGAGATAGTATTTAGGTATAAATTAAAAATAATTATGCAGAATTTTAAAGTTACTGGAGGAAAGAAATTGTCTGGAGAAATAACGGTAAACACATCAAAAAATGCAGCAGTTGCGCTTTTAGCTGGAAGCGTGCTTAATAGTGGAGTTACGACACTTTTGAATGTGCCAGATATTGAGGAAGTAAATAGACTTATAGAAATTTTGGAAAGTATTGGTATGGAAGTTGTCAGAAAAGGAAAGAAAGTTACGATAAAACCAATTAAATTAGATGTTTCAAAGATTAATAAAAAATCGGCTATGAGAACTCGTAGTGCGATTTTGTTAATTGGAGCACTTTCAAGAAGTCAAAAAAGTTTTACAATTCCTCAAGCTGGAGGATGTAGACTTGGGACTAGAACTGTTACTCCTCACGCTCATGCACTTGCTCAATTTGGTGTACAGGTAAAAGTAAGAGAAAAAGATTTCCAAATAAAAAGAGGTGAGCCACTCAAGTCTCCCAAAAGATTTGCTCTCTATGAGTCAGGAGATACTGTTACAGAAAACGCACTTTTTGTTGCTGCTCAAACAGAAGGAATTACTGAAATACGTTTTGCAAGTGCTAATTATATGGTGCAAGACGTTTGTTTTTTCTTGGAAAAATGTGGAGTAAAAATTGAGGGAATTGGTACGACTACTTTGAGAGTGCATGGAGTTGGAGAAATTAAAAAAGATGTAACTTATAGTATATCTGAAGATCCGATTGAAGCAATGTTACTCATGTCTATTGCAATTGTTACAAAGAGTAAAATAATAATAAGGAGATGTCCTTTTGATTTTATAGAATTGGAACTAACTAAACTCAAAGCTATGGGTTTAGGATATGAAATTTTGAAAGAATACAAAGCAAGAAACAGAAAAACAATACTTGTTGATATAAAATTTAAGTCTTTTAATTTAAAAGCACTGGCCGAAAAAATTGAAGCTAGGCCTTTTCCAGCGCTAAACATGGATAATTTGCCTTTTTTTGCTGTAATTGGAGCAGTTGCAGAGGGAAAAACTCTTATACATGATTGGCCTTATGAAAACCGTGCGGTGTATCTTAAAGAATTGAGTAAATTTGGTGTAAGTGTTACACTTATAGATGAGCATAGAGTAGTTATAGAGGGTCCTACTAAATTTAAATCAGCAGAAGTTTCTTGTCCTCCAGCACTTAGACCAGGAGCCGTTCTTTTGGTTGCTATGCTTAGGGCAAATGGTACTTCAATTCTTCGAGATATTTATATGATAAACAGAGGATATGAAGATTTAGCTGGAAGACTTCAAGCTCTTGGGGCAAAAATTGAAATTATTAATTAAAGCTTATGGGAGTATTTAGAAATAAAATAGGCATAGACCTTGGAACTGCAAATACTCTTGTCGTTGTTCCAAGTAAGGGAGTTGTGGTCGATGAGCCTAGTGTAGTGGCAGTTAGCGTAAATGAAAATAAAGTTTTGGCTGTTGGAGACGAAGCGAAAGAAATGCTTGGAAGAACTCCAGAAGCAATAACTGTTTTTAAGCCTCTTAGAGACGGGGTTATTGCTGATTATCGTGTAACTGAAGCAATGCTTAAATATTTTATAGATAAAGTGAGTCCTAGAGTTAGATTAATTCGTCCTGATGTTATGATTTCAATTCCTGCGGTTGTTACAAGCACTGAAAGAAGGGCTCTTATAGACGCAACTATAAGAGCTGGAGCAAAAGAAGTTTATGTTGTAAAAGAGCCAGTTTTAGCTGCAATTGGAGCAGGAATTCCAATTCACAGTGCACAGGGAAATATGATAATTGATATAGGAGGAGGAACTAGTGAGATAGCAGTTATTTCTCTGGGTGGAGTGGTAGCTTCTTCTAGTACAAAAGTTGGAGGAAATAAATTTGATCAAGCTATCATGGATTATATCAAAAGAAAATATTCTCTAGCGATAGGAGAAAGAACTGCTGAAGAAGTTAAAATAAAAATAGGAAGTGCTATTGCTCTTGAAAAAATTGAAAGAATGGATATTCATGGTAGGGATTTAATGGGCGGACTTCCAAAAACTATAACAGTAGATACAAACGAAATAACAGAAGCTCTACAAGATGAATTAAGAGAGATAATACATGCAATAAAAAAAGTTTTACAAGAAACACCACCAGAACTTGCGTCTGATATAATGGATAAAGGAATGGTTCTCTCGGGTGGCGGAGCACTCCTTAGAAATTTAGACATTTTAATTACAAAAACTATAGGAGTTTCTTGCTATGTAGCGGATGATTCTTTGACTTGCGTGGTTGATGGAGTTGGAAAAGTGCTAGATAATTTAGATACTTATAAGAGAACAATATTGTCAATAAAAAGATGAGCTAGTCTTTATTTTTAAAAGACTTAAAAATATAAAAATATGAAAATAGCAATTGATGCTTCTAGGGCATTTTTACATGAACGAACTGGTATAGAAGAATATTCTTACCAACTCATAAAAAACATGAGAGAATCTTTAAAGGATTATAACGTAACTCTTTTTTTGCGCTCTAACACAAAAGAAAATGTAGATTTTCAATTACCTGAGAATTGGAAAGTTAAAGAGCTTTGGGCACCTAAATATTGGACATATGTGAGGCTATCTCTAGCACTTTTTTTGGGTAGATATGATAGACTTTTTGTGCCAAGCCATATAGTGCCACCATTTCATCCAAAACGTACAGTTGTTACAGTTCATGGTCTTGAATACGAAATGACACCAGAAGCTTTTTCTGATTTTGAAATACATAGAATGCGCAGAGGAATTAAAAATTCATGTAAATGGGCAAAGTATATAATATGTGTTTCAAATAATACAAAAAAGGATTTGATGGAATTGTATGATATCCCAAGAGAAAAAATAAGAGTGATTTATGAAGGAAAAAATTTACCAACAATTGTTTCAAATTCAGTCACGACCAAAATAATTAATTCTTTTGGTTTAGAGTTTGGTTCGTACTTAATTTTTGTAGGGAGGCTTGAAACTCGAAAAAATATCATAAATATATTACAAGCCTATGAAATGCTTAGAGAACACTTCAAAATAAGAGAAAAATTAGTGTTAGTAGGAAAAGAAGGACATGGTTGGGAGGAGATACAACAAAAAATAGATGAACATTTTTTTAGAGATGATATAATAATAACTGGATTTGTATCAGATGAAGAAAAGGGAGCTCTTATGAGAGGTGCTTCAGTATTTGTGTTTCCTACTCTTTATGAGGGTTTTGGTTTACCAGTGCTCGAATCTCAAGAGTTGGGTGTGCCCGTTGTTACTTCAAATTCTTCGTCACTCAAAGAAGTTGCGGGAGAGAGTGCGTTACTAGTTGATCCACAAAAACCTTCTGAAATTGCCAAGGCGATAAATGAGTTACTTACAAATGAAGAGCTCACTAGAGAAATTATACAAAAAGGAATAGATAATTTAGATAGATTTGATTGGAAAAGAGCTGGAGAACTTACATCCAGAGTTATACTTGCTGGGCACAATAAGTAAGACGTGATACAATATACTTATATAATTTATAGTAAAAAGTAGTGGTATGCAAGAAATAAAATTTCCAGTTAAATTTTTGTTTAAAATAACAACGTTTTCTAATGATTTTACAGCAACAGACGCTGATGGCAAAGTTGTTGCATACGTTAAACAAAAAATGTTTAAATTAAAGGAAGCAATAACAGTTTTTTCTGATGATAGTAAAAGTGAAGAGCTTTACAGTATAGATGCAGATAGAATTATAGATTTTTCAGCTTCTTATACTTTTACAGATAAAAACGGAGCAAAACTTGGTAAGATTTCTAGAAAAGGACTTAGATCTATATGGAAGGCAGAGTATGATATAATGGACAGAAATGATCAATTACAATTTAAGATTCGCGAAGAAAATCCCTGGATAAAAGTAGCTGATTCTTTTTTTGGAGAACTGCCACTTATTGGAATTTTGTCGGGCTATGTATTTAATCCAGCTTACTTGGTAACTGATAGAAATGAAAATGTTGTAGCAAAACTCAAAAAACAACCATCATTTTTTGGTAGGGAATTTGAAGTTACAAAAGAGGGAGAATTTAAAAATGCAGGTGATGATGATAGAATAATGCTTGGGCTTATGATGATGATTTTACTTGAGCGTCGTCGCGGATAAAGAAAATATAATTAATCTCTAAAAAATGATTGAAAATAATAAAATACTGATAAGCGTGGGAGAATTATGGTTAAAAGGCAAAAATAAGAAAGATTTTGTAGCAAGATTATTAAATAACATAAGAGAGATTTTGAAGAGAAACGAAATAGAAATTGTAAATCTTAAACACAATCAAGGAAAGATTAATTTAGAATGTGCGTGTCAAAAAGAATTAAACATAGAAGTTTTAAAAAAAATA
>JALWEZ010000226.1 GCA_027039165.1 Candidatus Moraniibacteriota bacterium | reverse complement strand
TTATCTCACTAATTTTTATATTTATTGGTGAGCCAAAAAATAATAAAGTTAATTTACCTATAGAGGTTTCGTTGTCTTATTCTCAGTCAGTAGATATAGCAAAAAAGTCAATAATCAAAAATTATTTTTTTGGTTCAGGGTTAGGTACATTTGGAAGAAATTTTTCATTGTATAAATCTAGTGAAATTGTTGCTAGTTATTCGCCAGAACTTAAATTAAATACTCCAACTGGCGCTTTGTTTGGAGTGATAACTACTCAAGGATTATTTGGTAGTGTCGCGTTTCTCTTGCTTATTGTTGCTGGATTATATTTAAGCATTAAAACAATAATTAAAAGAGAGGCGAGAAATGATATAGTTTTTTTTGGACTCGGAATTAGTTCATTAATATTCGTTTTGTACTTTTTATTTTATAAATTAGATAGTAATGTTGTTGTTTATGGAGTGTTTATTGTAATTTTACTTTTTTCTTATTTAGTCAATGTTACAAAAAAAGAAGTTAATTTTTATAAAATACAGTTTTCGAAATCAAAAAGAACAATATCACCTTTCGTCTTAATATGCTTTGGTGTTGGATTTTTATCTATCTATTTAATAATAGTTACAACTAGATTGTTTTTGGCTGATATAGATATGAAAAGTTTTTTAAAAGACGCTAAAGAACATAATCTTTATGGAATGGAATATAATGCAAAAAAAGTAATTTCAAGAGCTCATAATGAGGGTTATTATACTGTTTTAATGTCGAAAAATTTTTTGGACAATGCTAATTTTTTAGCTAATCGACCAAAGGATGAATTTGATTTGAATTCTATAAAAAAGTCCATTGAATATGCTATTAATTTTGCAAATTATGCTACAGATAAATTACCAAATGACTCAATTGCATGGAAAGTTAGGGGATTAGTTTATGAAAACTCGGGAGGCTTATATAAAGATGCTCTAAAAGAATCTACTAAGTCATATGAAAATGCTCTGAAACTTGAACCAAAAAATGTTAATTATTTAGCGTCATTATCTCGTCTGAAATTAACACAAATAAATTTTGTCTCAAAAGATGATAATCATAAAAATGAAAAGAAAGATAAGGCTTTGAAAGAAGCAAAAGACTTAATAATTAAAGCCTTAAAATTTAAAAATAATTATGCTCCCTTGTATGATCAGCTTTCAGAAGTTGAAGAAATTTCTGGAAATATTGATAATGCAATTTTAGCGCAAGAAAAGGCCTTGATGTTTTCTAAAAATAATATAAAATATGCATTAAGATTGTCTGCATTGTGTCAACAAAGAGGTACTGAGCAAGATTTGGAATTAGCATCTTCTATCTTGCAAAAAATTCTTGAACATAATAAAAATATACAAATAGAATTATCTTTGGCTTTACTTTCGGAGAGGAGAGGAGATTTGAATTTAGCGAAGCAGGAATACGAAGCTATTTTGAGTGATTTAAAGGATAAAAATTCTAAAGAAGCTAAAGTAATAGAAAAATATTTAAACAATGTTAGAAATGGAAAAAGTAATGTAGTGGTTAATGTTAAATCTAGAGATTTAAATGAATCTGTAGATCAAAAAGAAGTTGACAAAAAAGAAAATGAGAATAAAGACATAGAAAAGAAAGAGCGGAAGATAGTGATTGACTTATTAGATGGAGGAGGAAAAAGTGATGTAGATATATATAGTAAAGTTTTGTCTGAAAAAGATAATATTACTGTAAAAACTGGTGATGCAAAAAGTAAAATTTACAAAGGAATTACTATATATTATTCAAAAAAGTTTGAGAACTATGTAAAGGGTGAGTTAAGTGATGCAATTAAAAAATATACTACAGATATAACTATAGAAGAAAATGAAGATGTAACAAAGAAAAAATCAGCAGATATAATTGTAGTTGTTGGTGCTCAAAAATAGAATTATTTTGTATGTAAAAAAGCATAATTATTTATGGCATAAGGCATTTTTTACAAGTAACTATTCACGTTTATCTGAAAAAGTTCTAAAAATACCTTAATTAAAGCATTTTTAAATTTATAAAAAATATTTTATTTTTTTAGAAATCTCTTATTTAACGTGTTTTTAAAAACGTACTAGAAAAACCTGAATGGTTACTTGTACAAAACTTGACTATTTTTTAAAAAAGCGTTATTATAGAGAAGATTTAATGAAAGCGTGATTTCATTCGTTTTTATGTTAGTCTATCGCTTTTGAATCTATATCTATATAATCAATAAAATATGCATGAAAAAATAATTGCCTTTAATAAAACTCAAAGAACTGTAAATGAGAAGTATCGCGCTGGCGATGTTGTTAAAGTACACAGAAAGATAAAAGAAGGAAATAAAGAACGTATTCAAATATTTGAAGGAATGATAATTGCAGTAAAAGGAAAGCAAAGTTCCTCTCCTATGATAACAGTTAGAAAAGTATCAAAGGGTGGGTATGGTGTAGAAATAATTGTGCCAATAATTTCTCCAAATATAGAAAAAATAGAATTAGTAAAGAGAGCAAAAGTTCGAAGGGCAAAACTTTATTATACGAGAGAAAAATCTGCTAAAGCGCTTAGATTTAATTTTACTGATGCTAAAGATTTGAAGGTTGAAGAAGTGATTAAAGAAAAAGAAGTTGAAGATGGTGCTAAAGAAGAAAAACAAGGAGATTTAGAAACAGAAGGAAAAGTAAAAAAAGAAGAAAAATAATATTTTTTTTGAAATTGGAATTATCTCATAAAAGTAACTACTTTAGTTACTTTTATTTTATTACTATAGTTTACAATAATTAAATTTTGGTGTATTATTGTGGAATATTAGTACTATTATTTATATATTTATGATTTCCTCAAAAGATAACTTTTTGAAAAAAAACTCAGACAAAAAATATATTAAAGTTGTTGGTGCAAAAGTCCACAATTTAAAAAATATATCAATAAGCATCCCTAGAGAATCTCTGTGTGTAATAACTGGACTTTCTGGAAGCGGAAAAAGTTCACTTGCATATGATGTTATATACACAGAAAGCAATAGAAGGTACATGGAGAGTTTATCAACTCATGCGAGAGCTATTATGGGAGTTATGACTAAGCCGGATGTGGATAAAATAGAAAATCTTTCACCTGCAATAGCAATAAGTCAAAAAAGTGTTGGAAAAAATATAAGATCAACAGTTGGTACAATGACTGAAATTTATGACTATTTACGTATTCTTTTTGCTACAATTGGTGTACCACATTGTCCTGAAACTGGAAAAGCATTATTTAAAAAGAGTAAAAATGATATAATAAATGATATTTTAAATCAAACCGATGGTGCACTTATTACAATTTTTGCACCTATTTTAGAAAACCAAGTTGGTGCCAGTGATGCAGTGCATAAAATTCTCATAGATGGATATGTGAGAGTTAGATTGAATGGTGAAATTATTACAACAAAAGAAGCTGATGAATTAGTAGATAATAATACAAAGGTTAATTTGGATATTCTTATAGATCAATTTGAATTTGATGAGCAGGATCCAGATGAAGAACGAATTATAGATAGTGTACAAACAGCTTTGAAACTTGGAGAGGGAAATATAATTTTAAAAATGAATGAAAGAGAGTTTATTCATAGTAAGGATTACTTCTGTAAAGAATCTGGTTTTAGTTTGGAAAATATCAGTCCTAAAAATTTTTCTTTTAATAATCCTCAAGGAGCTTGTGAAGTTTGTGATGGAATTGGTTTAAAAAAAGAAATTGATCCAGAGCTTATAATACCAAATAAAGATTTGACAATTGGAGAAGGTGCAATTCATATGTGGAGCAAAACTCCGATAGGAGAAGGTAGGATTGATAAAAATATGCAAATTTTAATCGATTTAGCAAAAGAGAAAAAATTTTCCATAGAGGTTCCAGTTAAAGATATGAAAAAAAAGGATTTAGAATATGTTTTTTACGGAGAAGTAGGAAAGGGAAATGAGCCAAAAAACAAAAAAGATTTCAGAGGAATTGTTTATGTATTAAATAAGAAATATTTAGAGACGAAAAGTGAACACATGAGAAGTGATTTGGAAAAATATATGACAGAAAAAGTGTGCCCAGCTTGTGATGGCAAAAGGCTTAATAATACATCTTTAAATATAACTATAAACAATAATTCAATAGATGAATATGTAAAGCTTACGTTATTAGATTTTTATAATGAAATAATCAAACTTGAAAATACAAAAAATTTAGAAAAATCTAAGAAAGATATAATTTCTCCAATTTTAAGAGAAATGAAAAATAGAGCTAAATCATTAATTGATGTGGGTGTTGGATATCTCTCACTTAATCGTTCAAGTAATACAATTTCAGGTGGAGAATCACAAAGAATTAGACTTGCGGCACAAATCAAATCTGAATTAACTGGAGTTATATATGTATTAGATGAGCCGACTACAGGATTGCATAGTAAAGATACAGTAAAGCTTATAAATGCAATGAAAGAATTGCAAAAGTCTGGAAATACTTTAATAGTTGTAGAGCATGATGGAGAAGTTATGAAGTCTTCCGACTGGATTGTGGATATGGGACATGGAGCTGGCGAAGCTGGAGGAAATGTTGTTTTTTCTGGAACATATAAGCAAATGTTAAAAAGTAATTCAGATACGGCAAAGTATTTATCTGGGGAAAAGGTAATTACAGATAAGAGTGTTTATAGAAAAGGAAATGGAAAAAGCGTTACTATAAAAGGAGCTAGTGAAAACAATTTAAAAAATATTGATGTGAAATTTCCGCTTGGAAAATTTATAACGGTGTGTGGAGTAAGTGGAAGTGGTAAAAGTACTCTTGTGAATAGTATTTTGGCACCAGAGCTTGCAAAAAAATTTCATAGAGCAAAGAAAAAGTCAGGAAAACATAAAAGAATTGTTGGAATAAATAATATAAATAAAGTTATAAATATAAATCAGTCTCCAATAGGTAGAACTCCTCGATCAAATGCAGCAACTTATACAGGGATGTTTAGTTATATTCGTGAGTTATTTGCAAAAACTGAGATAGCAAAAGAAAAGAGATATACAGCATCAAGATTTAGCTTTAATATGAAAGGTGGAAGATGTGAGGAATGTCAGGGAGAAGGAGTTAAAAAGGTAGAAATGCATTTATTGCCACCTGCATATGTGAAATGTGATGTATGTAATGGATCAAGATATAATGATAAAACATTAGAAGTTAAATACAATGGAGAAAATATAGCTAATGTTTTGGATATGAGCGTTTCTTATGCACTTAAATTTTTTAGTGGGCAAAGAGTTATAAAAGAAAAATTACAAACAATGGAAGACGTTGGACTTGGATATCTCCGATTAGGACAAAGTGCAACTACATTATCAGGTGGCGAAGCTCAAAGAATTAAGCTCGCCACAGAGCTTGCTAGAAAACACACTGGTAAAACTCTTTACATATTGGATGAACCGACAGTAGGACTTCATTTTAAAGATATTAAAAGATTGTTAAATGTTTTGGACGCTCTTGTAGAAAAAGGTAATACTGTTATTGTTGTAGAACACAACACAAGTGTTATAAAGCATTCTGACTGGGTTATAGAACTTGGAAAAGAGGGTGGAAAAAATGGAGGAGAGATAATTTTTGAAGGAACACCAGGTGATTTGAAAAGAAGTAAAAATAGTTTAATAGCAAATTTTATATAATTTAGTTATGAACTCACAACTTATAAAAAATATAATAGCAACAATTACGTATTATGATGTACTTGATTTTCCATTAACTTCTTTTGAGATATGGAAGCATTTAGTAGCATTACCCACTGAAGATGGCGTACAAAAAACTTGGACATTGGAGCAAGTAGTTGCTGAGCTAGATACTAAAGAAATTAAAGAATATGTTTCTCATAAGTATGGATTTTATACATTAATTGGACGAGAAAAACTAGTGAAAAGTAGAAAAGATAGGGAGCTTTTGAGTATAGAAAAAATTCATAAACTTAAAAAATATGCAAGAATTTTAAAAATGGTACCTTTTGTTACTATGATTATGGTTACTGGAAACTTATCATACAATAATGTAAAAAAAGATAGTGATTTAGATGTTTTGATAGCATGTAAGCATAATCATTTGTGGACTGGAAGATTTTTGATGACACTAGTTACACAATTACTTGGAATTAGAATGCATGGAGATAAACATGCAGATAGGGTTTGCTTAAATTATTATATAACAAATAAATTCCTAGAGGTTCCTACAAGAGACTTATTTGCGGCACATGAATACAGTTTTTCATTTCCAGTCTATGGCGCAGAAATTTATAAAAAATTTGTAAAAAGTAATATTTGGATAAGAGATTACAAGCCTCATTATCAAACAGATGTTTTGTCAATGGATTTGTGTGAAAAAGATTCTTCAAGAGCGCAATTCGTAAGGAATACTTTTGAGTCGGTTTTTGGTTTTGAATTTATAGAAAAGTTTTTAAAAGATGTGCAAATAAAAAAAATAAAAACTAATCCAAAAACTGAGTACAAAGGGGCTTTAATAGAGGTTAGTGATAAATATTTAGTATTTTTACCTAAACCACATGGACCAAAAGTTTTTGAGGAATACAAAAAAAGATTAAATTCTCTTGAATTACCATGGAGAGTTTAAATCTGCTTCTTTTAAAATAATACCTTAAATGGTATTATTTATAATATAAAGATAAAATAATAAAATGAAAAATAAATTATTTTGGGTAATAATTGTAGTATTTGTTTTTTTGGTAGTTGTGTTTTATAAAATACAAAATTATGATTTGATTGATTATAGTGTGCAAAAAGATAAAAAAAGCGGAAAAGAAGATTATATAAATGAAGATGAAGTTTATTATACAGATTTGAATAAACAATGTAATAACGATTGTTGTAGAGCATCTGTAGATAAAATGAGAAAAATTAATGCTATTGTTTCTGACAATGGAAAATGTAGAGATGGGTATTTTGTGAATAGACTACTTTGTACTGGATCGTATTCTTGGTGTGTAAAAAATATCGAACCTGAAATTTTAAAAAA